>JBCDFB010000211.1:0-5552 GCA_039178655.1 Pseudomonadota bacterium
CCGCCGGCAAAACGTCGGTTGCCGAGTTCACGCGCCAGATTTTTGCAGCGTCCAAGCACCCGGCAGTGAGTGTGGGGACGCTTGGGGTGCGCGGAAGCGTTGAGGATCCGGGCGGGCTCACCACCCCCGATCCCGTTGCGCTTCACGGCCGGCTGGCCCGGATGAAGGCGGGCGGCATTGAGCATGTGGCGATGGAAGCCTCCAGCCACGGGCTCGACCAGCGCCGGCTCGACGGGGTGCGCCTCTGCGCAGCGGGCTTCACCAACATCGGGCGTGATCATCTGGACTATCACCCCACCGAAGAGGCGTATTTGGTAGCGAAGCTGCGCCTCTTCGACACCCTTTTGCCGGCCGGTGCGCCGACGGTTGTCGACCCCGACACGCCCGGCGGGGCGCGGGTCCTTGCCGTGGCGCAAAAGCCCCTCACCGTGGGGCGGGATGGTGATTTCATCCGCCTTGACGGGGTGCGCACCGTCGATCACGGGGCGGTTCTCAACCTCTCCACGGATGGGGGAGCCTTTGAGATCACACTGCCGCTGATCGGTGGGTTCCAGATCGACAACGCACTGGTTGCGGCAGGGCTTGCGATCGCTTCAGGCATTGCGCCTGAGGCAGCCGTCGGAGCGCTCTCTGCGCTGACGGGAGCGCCGGGCCGGCTGGAGTTGGTGGGGCGTGCGAACGGAGCGCCGATCTTCGTCGACTACGCCCACAAGCCCGAGGCGCTGAGTGCGGCGCTTTCAGCCGTTCGCCCAGGTGTCGCGGGCCGTCTCATCATTGTGATCGGCGCGGGTGGGGACCGCGACCCCGGCAAGCGGCCCCTCATGGGCCAGGCCGCCCACGATGGGGCGGACGTGGTGATCGTGACCGATGACAATCCGCGCTCAGAGGATCCTGCAACCATCAGAGCGGCGGTCCTTGAAGCTGCGCCCGGCGCGGTGGAGATCGGCGACAGGGGCGCGGCGATTGCGCAAGGGATTGCCATGCTGCGCGAGGGCGACGCACTCATCGTGGCCGGAAAAGGACACGAGGAGGGACAAACCGTGAAGGGCGTCACCCACCCATTCAACGACCGGGCCGCGGTGCTTGAAGCGCTGCACGCATCAGACGCGCGAGACGTGTCATGAGCCTCTGGACCCTCAAAACCCTTGCCGATGCCGCGGGCGGAGCACTTAGCGGGGCAGAGCCGGAGACGGCGGTGACGGGCATTTCCATCGATACCCGCACGCTGTCGCCGGGCGATGCCTTCTTCGCCATCCGGGGCGTGTCCAAGGACGGGCACCAGTTTGTGCAAAGCGCCATGGACGCGGGCGCTGCTGCAGCGCTGATCGACCACGGTGAGGCTCTGCGCGCCATCAAGGTGGACGACACGCAGGCAGCTTTGGAGCGGGTGGGCGTCGCGGCCCGTGCGCGCTTAATGCCGGATACTCCTGTGGTCGCGGTCACCGGTTCGGTGGGCAAGACTGGGACGAAGGAGCTGTTGCGGCTGGCGTTTGGTGTGGGCGGGTCCGTCCACGCCTCCGCGGCGTCCCACAACAACTTGTGGGGTGTGCCGCTGACATTGGCGCGCATGCCGGCGGAGGTCGATGCGGGGATTTTTGAGATCGGCATGAGCCACGCCGGGGAGATTACCCCGCTCACCAAGATGGTGCGGCCGAGCGTTGCCATCATCACCACCGTTGGTCCTGTGCATCTGGAGTTTTTCGACAGCGTCGCCGGCATTGCCGATGCCAAGGCGGAGATATTCGCCGGGCTTCAGCCGGGCGGGACGGCAATCATTCCGGCCGACAACACCCATGCCGCGCGGCTGACGTCAGCGGCGGAGGTGGCGGGGGCGAAGATCCTCACCTTCGGCAGCGATCGGGCGGACGCGTATCTGACCCGCTTCGACCCTGCGACCGGCCGTACCCGGGCCTTGGTGATGGGCGAGGTGATCGATTTTACCGTCTCCGGCGGGATGCACATTGCCCGCAATGCGCTTGCCGTGGCGCTGGCTCTCCTCGCGTCCGGCCGGCCGCTGGCGGGGATGGCCGCGCTCAGTGACTTTGCGCCGCAGAAGGGGCGGGGGCGGCGCGTTCGCCTTGCCGTTCCGGGGGGCGAGGCGCTGCTGCTTGATGAGGCCTACAACGCCAATCCCTCCTCCATGGCCGCGGCCTTCAAGAGCCTTGCCGCCGCACCGGGCCGGCGCATTGCCATTTTGGGCGACATGCTGGAGCTGGGGCCGACGGCGCCTGACCTTCATCGTGGACTGGCGATGCCGCTCGTCGAAGCGGGCGCTCGAATCGTGCACACCGTCGGCACGATGGTCACTCACCTTGCCAACGCCCTGCCCGCCGACCGCCGCGGCCGCCATGCCGATACGGTCGAAGACCTCCTCGCCGATCTGCCTGAGCTTGAGCCGGGGGACAGCGTGCTTGTGAAGGGTTCCAACGCTGTTCAGCTGGGCCGTGTTGTGGAGGCGTTTGAGACCCGATACGTGCGCGGAGGCGGCGATGTTTGAGCTTTTGTCGAACTTTTCCGACCAGTTCGCCCCGCTGAACGTCTTCCGATACATTACTTTCCGCACCGGCGCGGCGATGATGACGAGCCTTTTCGTCGTCTTCCTGCTGGGGCCCGCGATCATCCGCAGCCTGAGGGTTCGGCAGGGGAAGGGCCAGCCGATCCGCGAGGATGGACCGGCAAGCCATCTCCTCACCAAGCGAGGCACACCCACCATGGGCGGGCTGATGATCCTGTCCGGCCTCATCATCTCGACGCTTTTGTGGGCCGATCTCTCCAACGCCTACGTTTGGCTCATTCTGTTCGTGACCGTCAGCTTCGGCGCCATCGGCTTCTATGATGACTATTTGAAGGTTCGGCGGGCCGCCCACGGCGGGTTCTCTGCACGCCTGCGGCTGTTGACCGAGGCGTTGATCGCGATCGTGGCGACGGTCGCCTTTATGCAGCTTGAAAGTCCCGAACTGGCGTCCGCTCTGACGGTGCCGTTCTTCAAGGACGTCCTCATCAACCTCGGCTGGGCGTTTCCGCTGTTTGCCGCCATCGTCATCGTGGGCGCGGGCAACGCAGTGAACCTCACCGATGGGCTTGATGGGCTCGCCATTGTGCCGGTGATGATCGCCTGCGCAGCCTTCGGCCTGATTGCGTACCTTTCCGGCAACGCGGTGTTTGCCGACTACCTTCAGATCCACAACGTGGTGGGAACCGGCGAAATCGCCGTCATCTGCGGGGCAGTGATTGGCGCGGGTCTCGGCTTTTTGTGGTTCAACGCGCCGCCTGCTGCGATCTTCATGGGCGACACCGGATCGCTGGCGCTGGGCGGGATGATTGGCGCCATCGCCGTCGCGACCAAGCACGAAATCGTGCTGGCCATCATCGGCGGGCTTTTCGTGCTGGAAGCCGTCTCCGTCATCATCCAGGTGGGCTCCTACAAGCTGACGGGTAAGCGCGTCTTCCGCATGGCGCCCATCCACCACCACTTCGAGCAGCTTGGCTGGACCGAGCCGCAGGTGGTGATCCGCTTCTGGATCATTGCGTTCGTGCTGGCGCTCCTCGGCCTGTCCACGTTGAAGCTCAGATGATCGCGGTCACCACCTTTGCCGGCAAGCGTGTTGCAGTGTTCGGGCTGGGGGGCTCCGGCTTGGCGACCGCCCGTGCGCTTGTGGCCGGCGGCGCAGAGGTGGTGTGCGGCGACGATAAGACCGAGCGGGTAAAGGCCGCTGCAGCCGCAGGATTGCCGACGGGCGATCTCCGTGAGGCAGATTTTGCCGCTTTCGATGCTCTTGTGCTGTCGCCCGGCGTGCCGCTGACGCATCCCAAGCCGCACTGGACGGTGGAGCGCGCCGATGCCGCCGATGTCGAGGTGATCGGCGACATTGAGCTGTTCGACCGGGAGCGACGGGCGCGCTTCCCGCAAATGAAGCTCGTCGCAATTACCGGGACGAACGGGAAGTCCACCACCACCGCGCTCACCGGTCATCTCCTCAGCGAGATGGGGGAAGATGCGCAGGTGGGCGGCAATATCGGCCGGCCGGTGCTGGAGCTCGACCCGGAGCGGGCGCTGACGGTGCTTGAGGTGTCGTCCTACCAGATTGACCTTTCGCCGACGCTGGCGCCGGATGTGGGCGTTCTTCTCAACATCACCGAAGACCACATCGACCTTCACGGGTCGTTTGAGAACTATGCAAACATCAAGAAAGCGCTGATCAACCAGAGCGCTGTGGCTGTGCTTGGCCACCACAGCTTGCCTGTGAACTATTTTGCCCGGACGCTGCCGTGCACCAAGAACTACGGTTTCTGCGCGGATCGGTTTACGCCGAGTGGCGACTTCACGCGGCGGAAAAGCTACTCCACGCGGGATGTGTTCTGGCAGGTGGACTACGACGGTGCGGTGGTTGCTGCAAGCCGCGTGCAGCGGGAGACGTTCGACGCGCCGCCGCACCTGCGCGATGTCCACGTGGGGTGGGACCTCTACGCTGAAGAGGCGGACGACGGGGAGACGCCGTTCGGCGCCATGCCAGACGTGGCTTCCCTGCGCGGCGATCATAATGCGCAAAACGCTGCCGCAGCGCTTGCCATCCTCATGGCGCTGCAGCTCGACTATGCCGCCGCCGTGCCGCACCTTGCGACCTTTCCGGGGCTGCCGCACCGGATGGAGGAGGTGGGGCGGGCGGGAAGTGTCCTCTTCATCAACGACAGCAAAGCCACGAACGCCGAGGCGGCGCGCCCTGCCCTTAACAGCTTTGAGGACATCCACTGGATTGCCGGCGGGGTGCCCAAGGAGGGGGGGATTGCGCCCCTTAAGTCGCTCTTTCCACGCCTCGCGCGGGCCTATCTGATCGGCCAGGCAGCGGCGGATTTTGGCGCGACGCTGGCGGGCAAGGTGGATGCACGCCAATGCGGCACGCTCGACCGGGCCTTCGGCGAGGCGGCCGACGCTGCGGCGCGGGAGGGCGGCGTCGTGCTCCTGTCGCCGGCCTGCGCGTCCTTCGACCAGTTCCGCTCCTTTGAGGCGCGGGGCGACGCTTTCCGCGCACTTGTCAAACAGCGCCTGGAGGCGAGCAATGGTTAGCCGCGCCGAACAGACGGCCTTTGCCCGCTGGTGGTGGACGGTGGACCGGGTGCTGTTGGTTGCGCTCCTGGCGCTGATGGGGCTGGGCTTTATCCTGTCGTTTTCCGCCTCGCCCCCGGTGGCGGAGAAGCTGGGTCTTGGAAGCTACCACTTCGTCTTACGCCACGCGATCTTCCTGGTGCCGGCGGTAATTGTGCTGGTGGCCTTTTCCTACTTCTCGCCGCGGCAAGTGCGGCGCATGGCGCTCTTCATCTTCGCCGCCGGCCTTGCCGGGATCATCCTGACGCTATTCATCGGCGTTGAGGTGAAGGGGTCGCGGCGCTGGCTCTCGCTCGGCGGGCTCACGGTGCAGCCGGCGGAGTTCGTGAAGCCGGCGTTCGTGATCCTCACCGCATTCCTGTTCTCTGAAGGCGCGCGGCGGCCTGACCTTCCGGGGCGGCTGCTGGCGGTGTTTCTCCTCGTCATGGTGATCGCGCCGCTGGTGGCG
>JBCDFB010000212.1:0-5550 GCA_039178655.1 Pseudomonadota bacterium
CCGATGCGGGAGAACTATTTTCCAAGGATTACGGCTACTTCTCCGCGATGAGCGCGTCGTGGCTGGCCCATGCGGAAAAGTATGTGGCGATGGCCCAGGAGCGTTTTGCGCTTGGGGCCCAGAGCACGATTGTGGAGGTGGCGGCGAACGACGGCTACCTTTTGCAGTTTGCACAAAAGCGCGGCATCCCCGCCTACGGGATCGAGCCGACCGCAAGCACTGCGGCTGCCGCAAGAAAGCGCGGGATCGAGATCGTCGAAGCGTTTTTTGGCGAAGAGTTGGGCCGTTCACTCGCCGCAGAGGGGCGCCAGGCGGACTTGATGGTGGCCAACAATGTGTTGGCGCATGTGCCGGACATCAATGATTTCGTGCGGGGCTTTGCGGCGCTCCTCAAGCCTCACGGAGTTGCAACATTTGAGTTCCCGCACCTGATGCGGCTGATGGAAGGATTGCAGTTCGACACCGTTTACCACGAGCACTTTTCCTACCTGTCGCTTGGCGTGGTGATGAGGATTTTGGATGCGGCGGGCCTTACTGTGTTCGACGTGGAGGAGCTGCCGACCCATGGCGGTTCGCTTAGGGTCTTTGCCGCGCACCCTGGGGCGTTCGCCGTCACCGATGCGCCTTCCCGTGTTGTGCAGGCAGAACGGGATGCAGGCCTGGAGGACCCCGAGACGTACGCCGCATTCCAAGCGGACGCGGAGGGGGTGAAGAACGGCTTTGTGGAAGCGCTGATCCGGTATCGCCGCGAGGGCTTGAAGGTTGCCGCCTATGGTGCTGCCGCCAAAGGCAACACTCTTTTGAACTTTGCCGGGATCCGGTCCGATCTCCTTTCCTTGGTTGCCGACAAAAGCCCCGGCAAGGTGGGCAAGTTCATGCCCGGTAGCCGAATTTACATCGTCACGCCCGACGAACTCCTCGCCGCAAAGCCCGACCGCATCGTCATTTTGCCCTGGAACATTGCGCCGGAGATTGCCGCGCAACTGGAGCCGGCACGGGCTTGGGGCGCGAAGTTCGTCACCGCGGTGCCGGAACTGCGCGAGTTTTGAGCGCGTGAGCGTTGAGATACACCCCACGGCGAGTGTCTCTCCGCTGGCCGACATTGAGCCCAGCCAGCGGGGCACGCGCATTGTCGTCGGCCCTGAAACGGTCATCGACAGCTTTGTGAAGATTAAGCCGGCAGGCGGCACCGGTGACGTGATGATCGGCGCCCGCACGACCATCAACTCGGGCTGCGTGATCTATACCGGCAACGGCGTTCTCATTGGCGATGATGTGGCCATTGCCGCAAATTGCGTCTTTGCCTCCACCAACCATGCCTTTCGCGAGCGCGACCGGCTCATCAGGGAGCAGCGCTTTCTGCCGTCGCGAGGCGGCATTGTGGTTGAAGATGATGTGTGGCTGGGGGCCGGCGTTGTCCTCCTCGACGGCGCGATGGTGCGGCGCGGTGCGGTGATCGGCGCGCTTTCTCTGGTGCGCGGAGAGGTCCCCGAATATGCCATTGCCACGGGGAATCCGCTGACTGTGAAAAGTTATCGGCGTTGAGCGGGGAGACTGCCACGGTGCTTGGCGCCAGCGGCTTCGTCGGCCGGGCTGTGGCCGACGTGCTGCGCCGGCGGGGGCTGACGGTGCGCACGCCCAGCCGGGCCGAGGTGGAGGCCGGGCGCATCTTCGAAACGGACCTTGGCCACGTCGTCTACGCAATCGGGCTGACCGGAAATTTCCGGACCCGCCCGCTGGACACTATGGAAGCCCACGTGAGCCTTCTGGGCAATGTGCTTCACCGGGCCGACTGGGAGAGCTTTTTGGTGCTTTCCTCGACGCGGGTCTACGGCGCAGCGCGTGCCGGTTACGCGGCGCGGGAGGAAGATGCCGTCTCGCTCACACCGTCCGCGGATAGCCTTTACGATTTGTCGAAGCTGTGCGGGGAAGCGCTTGCCCTTGCGCACTCCAAGCCGAGCGCACGGGTCGTGCGCCTTTCCAACGTGTTCGGCGAGGGTATGAACCCCTCCACCTTCCTTGCCGCGGTGGTGCATGATGCGCGGCACAAGGGAGCGGTGGTGATCGGTGAGGCGCCGGGCTCGTCCAAGGATTACGTGCCCTTGGCGGACGCTGCTGAGCAGATTGCCGATGTGGCGCTGAGGGGTTCAGCCCGGCTTTACAATGTTGCGAGCGGCGTTGCCGTGTCCCACGCGAAGATCGCGGATGTGTTGCGGCGTGCCGGGGCGAAGGTCGATTTTGCAGCGGACGGACCGGAGCGCCGGCTGGCCGAGATCGACGTAAGCCGTTATCGACAAGAGTTTGAGGGTAAGCCCATCGACGTGCACGACGCGCTCGCCCGGTTCATCACACAAGCGTAAGGACGACCCGTGAGCGATACCCCTCCGGCAGACCCGGTTGCCGCTTTTCGCGCTGAGCGCTCCGCTACCATTCAGTCCTACGGCAGCGATAGCGCGTTCAAGGCGCTGTCCGCGGACTGGACACGCGCCGCGTTCGAGCGGCGGTACATGTACAATTGGGAGGCGCTCGGCAGGCCTGTGATCCAGCTTCCGGCGGACATGATGGCCCTGTCGGAGGTGATCTGGGCGGTGAAGCCGGATGTCATTGTGGAGACGGGCATCGCCCATGGCGGCTCAGTGGTCCATTCGGCTGCGCAACTGGCGCTCATCGATCTTTGCGAAGCGGCCGAGAACGGCGAAACGGTCGACCCGCGTGCGCCCAAACGCAGGGTGGTTGCGGTCGACATCGACATTCGCCAACACAACCGCGCGGCGATGGAGGCCCATCCGCTCGCCCCGCGCATTGCGCTGATTGAAGGCTCCTCCCTCGACCAGAGTGTGATCGATGCGGTTTATGCCCACGCCGAGGGTGCACAGAGCATACTCGTCTGTTTGGATTCCAACCACACCCATGATCACGTGCTGGGCGAATTAAGGGCTTATGCCCCGCTCACCTCCCAGGGCTCCTATTGCCTGGTGTTCGACACGATCATCGAGCACCTGCCCAAGGACTTCTTCCAAAACCGTCCGTGGAACCCGGGGGACAGCCCGGCAAGCGCCATCACCGCCTATCAGCGGGCTTGCGAGGCGGAGGGGCTGACGGGTGTTGACGGCGCTCCGCTCCGTCTGGCGCTCGATGAGGAGATGGATGGTAAGCTGATGCTGACGGCAGCGCCCGGCGGCTTCCTCAAGCGGCTTTCGCTCTGACTTAATCGGACTGCGCCGGAGAGCTTGCGCAAAGGGTTGCAAGGTGAGTGTCCACGTTGCGTGGCGCTGCAGGCGGCATCTCCTGGACGACCTCAGCGCCCCAGCCCTGCTCGGCGACGATCTCCCCGTCACGCATGACCGGCTTGCCGCGCACGATGGTGGCAACCGGCCAGGCCGACACGCTCATCCCTTCGTACGGTGACACCTTGCCCTTGGACGACAGGCGCTCGGCGGAGAGGGTTTCCCGCCGGTTCATGTCCACCAACACGAAGTCGGCGTCGGCGCCGGGGATGATCGCCCCTTTTTTGCCCTCCAAGCCGAACGCGCGCGCGGCATTTGCCGAGCTGACGGCCACATAACGCTCCAGGCTCATGGCGCCCTCGTTGACGAGGGTCAGCAGGATGGGGAGCTGCGTCTCTAGCCCGGGGAAACCGCACGCCACATCCCAGATGGTCTCGCCTTGCTTTTCCGCGGGCGTGTGGGGGGCGTGGTCCGTGGAGATCATGTCGATGAGGCCGCTGGCGAGGGCGTCCCTCAACGGCCCCTGCTGCCAGCGCTCGCGGATGGGCGGGTTCATGCGCATGACCTGTCCGCCCGGCTTATCCATGTCCTCAACCGCAAGCGTCAGGTACTGCGGCAGTGTCTCCACCGTGAGATCAACGCCGCGGCGCTTGAAGAAGTCGATGTAGGGCAGGCTGCGCGCACAGGATTCGTGCACAATATGGATGCGCGCGCCTGTCCATTCGGCGAGGACGCAGCTGCGGGTCAGCGCCTCCAGCGCAACCACATCGTGGCGGGACTGCAGGTGGTCGCTCCCGGTGTTGCGCCCTGCCGCCTTCAGCCGGTCTTCCCGCCAGAAGAGGATTGGCGAGTTTTCCGCATGGATGGAAACGCGCTTGCCGAGGCGGGCGATGATCTCGAACGCTTCAAGCACCGCACCGTCGTTCGGGCAGGGGAGGTTGCCGGTAGTGTTGCCCAAGAACAGCTTGTAGCCGATCACGCCAGCCTCGGCCAACGGCGCAAGATCGTTGAGATTTTCCTCCACGATGACGCCGTAAAGGCCAAAATCCACGATCGATTTTTGCGCGGCGATTGCCCGCTTTTGCTCATACGCTGCAACGCTTGCGACTGGCGGCGAGGTGTTGGGCATTTCAAATACTGTGGTGACACCGCCCATGGCGGCAGCGCGCGAACCGGTCGCCCAGTCTTCCTTATGGTCCATGCCGGGCTCGCGGAAATGAACGTGCACGTCGATGACGCCGGGAAGCACCGTAAGGCCACTGGCGTCGATGACGTCGGCTGCAGGGGGCATGTCAACGTCTGCGCCGATGAGTGCGATCTTGCCGTCCCGCACGGCGATGGAGCCTTGGAACACGCCGCGCTCGGTTGCGATCTGCCCGTTCTTGATCACCAGGTCGGCCGTCATCCATCCCTCCATACCGCGACGTCCACTCGGGCATGGTCGATGCATGGAACGCTCGCAACCGAAAAGGCGAAGATAAGGGACGTTGGATGGAGCTTGGGGATAAAGTCGCCTTTGTGACGGGGCCGGCGAAGGGCATGGGGCGCGCCATTAGCCTTGCCTTGGCCAAGGAGGGCGCGGCGCTTGCCCTTGCCGGACGCGACATGCCGCCCATCCAAGCGGTCGCTGAGGAGGTTCGCGCCACGGGCCGCGAGGCGATCGCCATCCCATGTGACGTGACTGACGAGGCCTCCGTCACCGCTGCCGTGGCGCGCGCGGTGGACAACGTTGGCCGCATCGACATTCTGGTCAATGTCGCAGGGGGGCGCGGCCCCATCGGCAAGAGCGGCGTTGAGACCACCGAAGCTGAGTTCGATGACATTATGCGGCTCAACGTCACGGGCTGCTTCTTGACCATGCGCGCAGTCCTGCCGGCCATGATGGCGCGCCGATCCGGCAAGATCGTGAATATCGGCGGAACATTCGGGCTGCGCGGACGGGCCGGGCGGCTGTCCTACAGCGCGTCCAAATGGGGAATGCGCGGGCTCACCAAATCCTTCGCGCTGGAAGCGGGGCCTTACAACATCAACGTGAACTCCGTGTGCCCGGGCATGGTGGATGGCCCCCGCTTCCGGGCGGTTTGCGCAGAGATGGCGGAGCGTTTGGGGATCACCCACGACGAGGCGGTCTCCCGGCATGCGCAGGACTACGCGCTGAAGCGCATTTCCACCGATGAGGACGTGGCCAACGCCGTCCTCTTCCTGGTGAGCGAAAAATCCCGCCAGATCACCGGCCAGGACATTGCCGTCGACGGCGGCTGGGTGATCTGAGGCGCGCGCTAGACCGCTTCCCCGATGATCGTACACGGTCATCGGATTAGGA
>JBCDFB010000213.1:0-5537 GCA_039178655.1 Pseudomonadota bacterium
GCTTCGCCCGCCAGGCTGTGGGCAATCATGATGTGGTCGCGGACTTCAAGGGCGTACATCGGCAAGCAGATCCTTCAAGGCGTTTCGGGCAGACGGTCAAACGGTGGGTAGGCGAGGAGGATGGCGAGCGGCCCGGGCTCATTCATCAAGCCGGGCAGTCGCTGTGGAGCCTCATCAAAGGGGATGGTGTGCGTCAACAGACAATCGAGCGCAGGATCTTCAAGCAACTTTAAGGCAGTGCTGAGACGGCGGCGATGGGACCAGCGGGCTGAGCGCTCCGGCGGAATTGTGCCCACCTGCGAGGAGCGCAGCGTCAAGCGTTTGACGTGGAAGTCCTCCCCCAGCGGCACGCTGACGGCCCGGTCGCCGTACCAGCTTGCCTCCACAACGCGCGCGCCCGGCGCTGCGGCCTGCAATGCCGTTGTGAGGCCGGCGGGAACTGCGCTCGTATGGATCACTGCGTCCTGATTGTGGGGGGCGTCATCGGGCTGGCTAAATTTCGCCCCGAGTGCCTCGGCAGCGCCGCGCTTGCCATCATCCACATCACAAACCGTCACGATAACGCCAGGATGGCGCGCCAAAAGGCGGGCTGTGAGCAGTCCAACAACACCCGCGCCGACCACAAGCACATGATCGCCAGGTGCCGCCCCGCAGTCCCACACGATGGTGAGCGCCGTCTCCATGTTGGCGGCGAGCGCGGCGCGCTGTGTGGGCACCGCGTCGGGCAGGGGGATCACGTCGTCTGGAGAGACGGCGGCACGGGTTTGATGGGGGTGGAGGCAGAAGACGCGCTGGCCCGCATGCGGCCCATTCTGCGCAGTTCCCACCAAGGCGTAGCCGTATTTGACGGGGAAGGGGAACGTGCCGCCCTGATGGGGACAGCGCATGCGTTCCCATTCGCTGCGGGGCACACGCCCTTCGAGCACCAGCCTCTCAGTGCCGCGGCTGATGGCCGAAAATGCCGCATCCACGAGCACTGCACCATCGGGCGCAGTCCCCGCCTCATCTTTGATCACAAAGGACCCACGCGCTTGGCACCACAGGGATTTTACCGTGGGCTGACCGCTGGAAGACATCTTGCACCCGCCCATATTTCAGCCGGCCGGCGTCGGCCGTTCATCGGCGGTGCAGCGGTAGCTGTTCATTGCGTTTGGAACAATCGCCTCGGTTCCGGGCATTCGCATTTCATGCGTGTTCACGGTCCTGGGCACTTCGGAGAGGGCGCGGCAGCGCCTTGAGGAAAATCACCATGCTTCCTGCTGAGACTTTTGCGAACAGCGTTCCTGCTGCGCCGGCGCACCGCGGCGCAGTTCCGGACGGCGCTTTGGAGCGCACTCTGTTTCGGCGCCGCGTGGCCGTTGCTGTGCTCAACGCGCTCACGATCCTCGGCCTTGCCGCGGTGATGGTGTTTGCCTTCGACGGCCAGTGGACCGCCAGCCGGGTGGGCATGTTTCTGGCGTTTTTGATCACGCTTCCGTGGCTCTCCATCGGCTTCTGGAATGCCATCATCGGGGTCATTGTCATGGGCCGCGCGCCGAGGTCCGGTGACCCGCTGGAGCTCAGCGAGGGTCCGGGCAGTGGGGCTATGCCCGCCGGCCGCACCGCCATCACCATGGCCATCCGCAACGAGAATGCGGCGGCGTGTTTGGCGCGGCTGCGCGGAATGCTCGACGAGTTGGAAGCGCAGGGTGTTGCCGACCATTTCGACATTCACGTCTTAAGCGACACTTCCGACCCTGCCATCGCTGAGCAGGAAGCTGCAGCAGTCAACGCGTGGCGTGCGACGTCGAGCCGTCCGCTGCAGATCTTTTACCGGCGCCGCGAAAGCAACGAGGGTTACAAGGCAGGGAACCTACAGGAGTTTTGCCGGCGCACGCTCGGCGACTACGACTACTTCCTCCCGCTCGACGCCGACAGTTACATGTCCGGCGCGGCAATCCTGCGGCTCCATCGGATTATGGAAGCCAACCCCAAAATCGGCATCTTGCAGTCCCTGGTCGTGGGAACGCCATCGTCGACCTTCTTCACGCGGGTGTTCCAATTCGGGATGCGCCACGGCATGCGGGCCTACACGGCAGGGGCGGCATGGTGGACGGGCGATTGCGGGCCCTACTGGGGCCACAACGCCCTTATCCGCACGCGGCCCTTCGCAGAGCACTGCCATCTTCCGGTTCTGCCCGGCAAAGGGCCCCTTTCCGGCTTCGTGATGAGCCATGACCAGGTGGAGGCGGTACTGATGCGGCGCGCGGGCTACCAGGTGCGCGTGCTTGCCGAAGAGGGGGAGAGCTGGGAGGAGAACCCGCCCTCGCTCCCGGACTTCATTCGCCGTGAGCTGCGCTGGTGCCAGGGCAACATGCAGTACTTCCAGCTGCTGACCATCCCCCGGCTCAAGCTCATCAGCCGGGTTCAGTTGGTGCTTGCCATACTGATGTATCTGGGGCCGCCGGCATGGATGACGTTCATTATGTTCGGCGCCATTTCGATCTTTGACAGCGGCGGCATCGGCTACAACCCCGCCGCAGGCCTGTTCCTGTTCTGCGCAGTTATGTCGATGACGTTTGCGCCCAAGATCCTTGGGCTCGCCGGCATCCTGGCGAGCGCGAGACAGAGCCGGCGTTACGGCGGCCGCCTTCGCGTTTTGGCGGGCGGTCTGGCCGAAGTGTTCGTGTCCATGCTGATGGCGCCGGTGGTTGCGTTTGCGGTGGCAGCGTTCGTTCTGGGTCTCATGTTCGGTCGCAAGCTCGACTGGCGGGCGCAGCCCCGTGGCGACCGCAGCGTCGGCTGGGCCGAGGCTGCCACCTCCTTCTGGCCGCAGACCGTGTTCGGCGCGCTCCTGTGCGTTTTCCTTGCCTTGACCGCGCCGGGCGTACTGCCTTGGGCAGCGCCGGTGATCGCCGGGCTCGTCCTGGCGATCCCGTTCACGGTGGTCACCACGTCCCGCACGCTGTCGCGCTGGAGTGTCGGCAGCCGGGTCTGCGATATTCCCGAAGATCCGGCGCGTCCGCCTGCGCTGGACCGAATCGGGATGCTGCTTGCGCCCGCTTGAAGCCTGAGCAGCGTGTGCCTGCGCTGCCGCTGCGGTGGCGCGGCGCGCACCATGCAAAGCGGCGCACTGGATGCGGGTTAGCCGGCGGCGCTTGAGTGGTAAGTTGTTAGGACAGCGAGGATTGCATGGGGAACGCCCGCTCTGTGGTGCTCTTGTGATGGCGCCTCAGCAGGCGGCTAAGATCTTCAAAGTTCATGGCTTTGCAGAACAAGAAGCCTTGGCCGAGCGTGTAGCCCACCTCCCGCAGACGGGCCAGATCGTCATCAGTTTCGATTTCCGTGGCAATGAGCTGGACACCCAATTGCCGGCACGTGTCCAGCATGCCGCCGATAATGGCAGACCGTGCGCGGTCGGTCTGGTCGGTGAGCGTGGAACGATGCGCCTTGATCTGCCGGACAAGCATTTCAGGCTCTTCAACCAGCACTTCAAAGCCTGCCGCCAGCGATGCGAAGCCGAAACACGCCCCTCCGCTGATCAAGCCCCGCATGCTTTCGTTCACTTGGCTAGGAAGATGCGGCACAGGGTTCTGCGACATCTCCAGAATGACCTCGCAGCCGACCTCGCGACCGTGGGCCACGAACTTCCGCAAATCCTCCACAAAGGCAAGGTTGCGCAATTCGCTCAGTGACAGGTTGATGCTGATGGGAAGGCCCACGCGCAACTCCGGGGCCATGGCGAACCACTCGTCAACGACGGTCTCCAAAACCCTGTGCCCGATCTGCGGGGCGAGCTCTGCATCCTCAAAAGCTTCGCTGAGCGCAGACGCGCTCATGAGCTTTTCGCCCTCCCGCCAGCGGGCCAGCACTTCTATGGAGGCGATTGTACCCGTCTGCAGGTCGTAAACGGGCTGGTAAAAGGGGTGGATCGCGCCGATGGCGATGGCTTCGCGGATCCGGCGCAGCTGTGTTTCCCGATCGTCCTGCTCTGCGCCAATGGCTGCGGTGTAGATGGTGCTGCGCTCCGCCCGCTCGGCCTTGGTGCGGAAGAGCGCAATGTCAGCATTGCGGTAGAGTTCGCGCTCGTCAGCCGCATCGCGTGGGAAAATGGCAGCCCCCATGGACAATTTCACCGGGATCGGCGTGCCCCGATAAACAAAGTCAATGTCGGCCGCTTCTCGCAGCCGGCTGAGGGGCCGGTTGAGGTCTTCCGGCGTCAGAAGATCGTTCACGATGATGGCAAACTCATCACCGCCGAGCCGGGCAAGGGTATCCCCTTGGCGCATGCTGGCATTGAGGCGACGTGCCACCGCCCGCAACAGTTCGTCGCCCGCTTCGTGACCGTAAACGTCATTGATGGACTTGAAGTGGTCCAGGTCCACGATGATGAGGCCCACCGCGCGGCTCTGGCTGCGTGCGACGGCAAGCGCGGCGTCCAACCGATCCTGAAACAGCATCCGGTTGGGCAGACCCGTTAATGCGTCGTGGTTCGCTGTCCACCAGAGGCGCAGCTCCGCCTCCTTCATTTCGGTGATGTCCTGAAAGATACCGAAAAGACGGTCACCGTCGGGGTCGCGAATCACTTGGCCGACGCTGCGGATCGTACGCAGCTCTCCATCAGCGCGTCTGAAGGGCAGCACGAAGCTGAAGCCGCTTCCTGTGCGCAGTGCGTCCGTCACGCTGGAGCGGACGAGCCCGCGCACTTCTTCAGGATAGAACTCAAGCGCGTTTTCGTAGTCGGGCTTGAACGCGTCCGGGTCCATGCCGTGGATCCGGTAGGTCATGTCCGACCACTTTATGGTCGAGGACGACAGATCCAGCTGCCAGAGCCCGATTTCGGCCATCTCTTCAACGCCGTTGACGAGCGCTTCGGACCGCTGCAACGCCCGCCTGACGTCTGAGGCGTTCCTGGTGCTGTTGATGGCGCTCAGCACGCTGTCCGCCAGCGTGGCGATTTGGGTTTCGGGGAGATCGACCGTGGCGGCTTTGACGAGAAACCAGGGGCCTTCCTCACGCCGGTAGGCCCGCCAGCAGTCATTTGCGTCGGCCTGGGTGCCGCGGGTGGATGTGCCGGTCGCGCTCACCCGTTCAAGCACTTCGCGCGTCAATTGTGCCGAAGATGTCCGATTTTTGACGTTCTCACTGCACGAAAGAGACACATTTGATTGCCAGACGAACGCTGCGCACTCAGCAGCGAAAGCCAGCCTGGCGAGGGATAAAATCCCCGTCTCGGTATCACTTACGGTCTGCAATGCGCTGCGGGAGCGCTCATCATGTGTCATAATTCGCCAAACGAACCATTCGCCATTCGGACCCGGCCAAACCCCGGTGAGGTTTCATCGAACGAAAAAGCTAACAGAGATTGAGATTTATAACTTCTATGCGTCTGCATCTAGCAGATTCGAGGCCAAGTGGTGTTCGCGAGAAGTCACAACCTTTTGCGGAAGTTTTTGAATTCAATGCCAGTTTGCCCGCCGAGCGCCCGGAAGTGACCACTTAAGGGTGAGCAATTAGCGTGCTCCGGACCTCCGATCATTCAAGAGTGACGAAATTCA
>JBCDFB010000214.1:0-5532 GCA_039178655.1 Pseudomonadota bacterium
CCCACGCCACCGCCGCGCCGCGCCCGGCCGCAGACGGAAAACCCTGATGCCTTTGATGCCTCGCGCCTGTCGCAGCTCATTAACCGCAGCGATCCGTCCGGCGGCGGGCAGGGCACCTCCGATGCCTCCCTGGGCACCGCAGGGGGGCGCACCGCAGCCGCGCTGACGCTGAGCGAGAAAGATGCGCTGCGGGCGCAAATGCAGCGCTGCTGGAACCCGCCCATCGGCCTTGCCAACGCTGAGGACATGATTGTGGTGGTGCAGATCCGCCTGGGGCCGGACGGCTCGGTGGTGAACATTGACCGTGTTGGCGGTTCCGTTGGAGGAGCGCTTTACGATACAGCGTCCGACTCCGCCCGCCGCGCGGTCCTGCAGTGCCAGCCCTATCGCCTTCCCGTGGAGAAGTACGACGCGTGGAAGGACATCCAAGTGACCTTTGATCCACGGGACCTTTTCTAGCGATGATGCGTATTGTCCTTTGCTGTCTCATGATCGTGGCGTGTGCGCTGCCGGCGCGGGCGCTGGTGTCCATCGACGTCACCCAGGGTGAGGCGCGCGCGCTCCCCGTTGCAGTGCCGGTATTCAGCGCAGCCGGTGCCGACGCGCAGCTCGGCCAGCAGATCGCCC
Source organism: Pseudomonadota bacterium (assembly GCA_039178655.1). Lineage (GTDB taxonomy): Bacteria > Pseudomonadota > Alphaproteobacteria > Rhizobiales > Amorphaceae > Acuticoccus. Next base: position 628 of record JBCDFB010000214.1, read on the forward strand.
AGGTGGTCGAGGCCGATTTGGTGAGTTCCGGCCTCTTCCGCGCGGTGGACCGGGCCGCGTTCATCACGCCGGTGATGGGCACGGCCGAGGTTCCGCGGTTTGGTGACTGGCGCGCCATCGGCACCGAAGCGCTGGTGACCGGCCAGGTGGTGCGCGAAGGGGGCAACAGGCTTCGGGTGGACTTTCGCCTGTGGGACCCACTGCAGGAGCAGCAGGTGGTGGGCCAGCAATTTTTCACGACACCGGAAAACTGGCGCCGTATTGCCCACATTGTTGCCGATGCGGTCTACGAGCGCCTGACAGGCGAAGAGGGTTACTTCGATACCCGCATCGCCTTTGTTTCCGAAACGGGGCCGAAGAACGCGCGGGTGAAGCGCCTTGCCATCATGGATCAGGACGGTGCGAACCTGAAGTATCTCACCGACGGGTCGAGCCTTGTGCTGACGCCGCGCTTCTCGCCCGCCGGGCAGACCCTCACCTACATGAGCTATGAGGGCGCGACGCCGCAGGTTTTTCTGCTCGATGTGGAGAGCGGACGGCGGCAGGTGCTCGCAAACGTAGAGAATATGAGCTTTGCGCCGCGCTTCTCGCCGGACGGACGGCGCGTGGTGCTGAGCCTGCAGGAGGGCGGTAACTCAAACATCTTTGAGTTGGACATTAGCTCGCGCCAGCTGCGGCGGCTCACCAATTCGCCGTCCATCGACACGGCCCCCTCCTACTCGCCCGACGGGTCGCGCATCGTGTTTGAGAGCGATCGGGGCGGCTCCCAGCAGCTCTATGTGATGGGTGCGTCCGGCGGAGAGGCGCAGCGCATCTCGTTTGGCGAAGGGCGGTATTCCACCCCCGTGTGGTCACCACGCGGAGATTTGATCGCCTTCACCAAGCAGGCCGGCGGGCGCTTTTCCATTGGCGTGATGCGGCCGGACGGGACCGGAGAGCGCATCCTGACCACAGGGTTTCATAACGAGGGGCCGACGTGGGCGCCGAACGGGCGCGTCCTGGCGTTTTTCCGCGAAAGCGGCGGGGCAAGCGGGGGCGCGAGCGTCTATACGGTGGACATCACCGGCCGGAACGAGCGCCGCCTTCAGACGCAAACGCTGGCATCTGACCCTGCATGGTCGGCCAATCGCGACTGAGGCGTTGCAAGGCGCGTTGAGCTTGCGTTAACCCATTTTGCACCGGGCGCATTTACCGCGTTCGGCGTATCCCACCGGCCATTCATGGGAGTATCGTGATGGCTGCATTGATTGAAAGGCGCGCGCTGTTGAAGGCGCTCGGCGCTTCCACTGTCGCGCTTGCCGCTGCCGCCTGCGGCAAAACCCCTGCCTCGACCGTTGCTGGCGCTGCCACGCCAGGCACGCCTGCGGACTTTTCGCAGAACGTGGGTGACCGTGTTCTGTTCACGGTGGACTCCTCGCAGATCAACCCGTCCGCCGCGGCAACGCTCGATCGGCAGGCGGCGTGGCTCGCGCGTTATCCGCGCTATCAGATCACGTTGGAGGGCCATGCGGACGAGCGCGGCACGCGCGAGTACAACATTGCCCTTTCCGCGAGGCGCGCCGACGCGGCCAAAAACTACCTGGCAAGCCGCGGCGTTTCGCCCGGCCGGATCCGTACCCTGTCCTTCGGCAAGGAACGCCCGGTGGCCGTTTGCGACGCGGAATCGTGCTGGTCGCAGAACCGCCGGGCCGTGACGGTGCTCGCCAGCGCTTAAACGCAGAGGAGCCTCCCGCTCAAGGGCGCGTTCAAAAGCCGGCGAAACCCGTTTATATGACGGCGTGGAGAGCCAGGAGATTGGCATGCGCACGATTTTAGGGGCTTTGGCGGCCACGATTGTGATGGCGAGCCCGGCGGCAGCGTTTGATTTGCGCGCGCCGGGAGCGAAACACGTCGCTCATCCGCAGGACGCTGGCGTAACGCAGGTGCAGAACCGGTTCCTGCCAGGTTTCCTGGGCGGGAACGAGAACAAACCTGACAACACAGCCTTGCGGATCGATCAGCTGGAAACGCAGGTGCGGATGCTGACCGGGCAGGTGGAGCAGCTGACCTTCACCGTGCGGCGGCTCGAAGCGGCCCTTGCGGGCGGGGCCGTGCCGCCGCAGGGCGACCGGCGCACCGCGCTGCCCCCTGGTGCGCTCCCTCCAGGGGCGTTGCCGCCCGGCGCGACGCCCGGACCGGGAACACCCCCCGGCACCCTCGGAACTTTGCCCGGGACGGCGCCTGGCGCGCTTCCAGGCACCGGCACGCAGGCCGGGACGGCCCCGGCGCCCGCGCTTCCCTCCGGCCCCATCGACCTGTCGGTCCTTAATCAGGGGACCCAAGGCACACCCACGGCCGTACCGCCTGCAACCACGCCGAGCCCGGCGGCGATCCCGCAAAGTGACAGTCTTGCCAACGTGCGCTCGCTCCAATCGTCTGGCCGGTACGCTATGGCTGCGCAGGAAGCCCGTGCGGTCTTGGCGGACAACCCCACAGGGCCGGTATCGTCAGAGGCGCGTTTCCTTTTGGGTGAAGCACTGCTGGCGCAGGGCGATTTCCGCGGTGCGGCGAACCAGTTCTTAGAGAACTACACCAGCGATCCCAACGGCGCGCGGGCCCCTGTAAGCCTCCTGAAGCTCTCCACAGCGCTGAACGGTCTGGGGGAGAGGGAAGCCGCATGCTCGTCGTTGGAGGAGCTGTTCGGCGCCTATCCGAACGTCGACCCCGCAGTGCGCGTGGCCGCTGAGCGGGAACGGGCGGCAGCCAACTGCGCGTAACGACACCCTCCCCCGGCCATTTGTTTGATGCCGGGCTGCTGGCGGGCGCCGGTGGAACAGTCGGCCTTGCAGTGTCCGGCGGCTCCGACTCGGTGGCGATGGCGGTTCTGGCCGCCGACGCCGGCTTTCGCGGTCCGCTCATCACTGTAGACCACGGCCTGCGCACTGAGAGCGCTGCGGACGCAGACGCGGTGGAGAAGCTCGCCAGCGTTCTGGGATTGCCGTTCCGCCGATATGGTCCGCCACTTGAGCGGCTGGAAAACGGCCAGGCCGCAGCACGCAGATTGCGCTACGGCTATCTTGCCGCCGGTGCGCGCGAATTGGGTTTGGCAGCCGTTGCAACAGCCCACACCGTCGACGATCAGGCGGAGACGGTCCTCATGCGGCTCGGGCGCGGCAGCGGGGTCACCGGGCTATCCGGCATCCTGCCGGTCTCACACTACGGGGCGCTGGTGGTGCTGCGCCCCGTGCTCAACGCGCGGCGAGAGGACTTGCGGCGATTTTTGGAAGCGCGGGGCGTTGCCTGGCGGGACGACCCGTCCAACGACGATCCGCGCCATCACAGGGTGCGCGTCCGGCGCGCCCTTCACGGCCTGTCGGCTGCCGGAGTGGCGCCTGAGCGCATCGCCGCATCCGCAGCCCACATTGCCCGCGCTGCGGCCGCCATTGAGGACGGTGTGGCCGACCTTGCCAGGCGAGCTGCGACAGTCGACAGGGCCGGTGGGCTGACGCTGTGCCGTGCGCGACTGAGTTCTGCCCCGCTAGAGCACCGGTTGCGGCTCCTTTCCGCAGCGTTGAAAGCCGTTGGCGGACGGGCCGGCGCACCGCGGTGGGACGCGCTGGGCCAGGTTATGACTGCGATCGACCGGGGCGCGGGCCGTGCGACTGCGGCGCGCGTCGTGGTTGAAGCGGGGCCTGAGACGGTCTACCTGCGCCGAGAGGCGCGTCGCATTTCGCCGCTGCTGCTGATGCCGGGCGAGACAGCTTTATTCGACGGGCGCTTTCATGTGCGGGCCGGCAGAGATGCGCCTGCAATGGAAATCGCGCCGCTGGACGATAATGCCAGACATTGCCCGCCCATGGCTCCGCTTGCTGCAATGGCAGCAGCGCCGGGGATTTTCGTTGATGGCGCCCTTGTTGCTGCGCCGACTTTCGGCGTGTGGCGCCGCGGGTTCAGCCGTTTCCTGTTAACCGCGAAGTTTCGCGGATTGACGGTGCGACGGCGCGGCTTGGCGGCTGCGGTTGGCAGCCAAGGGGTCTCATCCTATTTTGGCATGTGAAGCAAAGCGCGCTGTCGCTCCTGAAAAGCGTCTTGAGTTGGCGCAACCGAAGGTCCGCTATGAACAATCATTTCCGCAATTTCGCGCTGTGGGTGGTGATAGCACTCCTCCTCATCGCGCTGTTCCAACTGTTCCAAAACCCGGGACAGCGAGGAAATACTGCCGAAATTTCGTTCTCACAGGTCCTTTCCGAGGTGCGCAACGGCAACGTTCGCGCGGTCACCATCCAGCAGCAGGAAATCTCGGGCCAATACTCCACCGGCGGCCGGTTCCAGACCTACGCGCCCGACGGTGCCCAGTACATTGAGACGCTGGAAAACGCGGATGTGACTATCCGGGCAGAGCCGCCCAACGATGGCATCTCGCTCTGGGGCATTCTGGCCACCTGGTTCCCGATGCTCCTCATCCTCGGCATTTGGCTGTTCCTGATGCGGCAGATGCAGGGCGGCGGTGCAGGCAAGGCCATGGGCTTTGGCAAGTCGAAGGCGAAGCTCCTCAACGAAGCGCATGGGCGCGTGCTGTTTGAGGATGTTGCCGGCGTCGATGAGGCGAAGGAAGACCTCCAGGAGATTGTCGACTTCCTGAAGGATCCATCGCGCTTCCAGAAGCTCGGCGGCAAGATCCCCCGGGGCGTGCTGCTCATCGGCCCGCCGGGCACAGGTAAAACGCTCCTCGCCCGCGCCATCGCCGGCGAAGCGAACGTTCCGTTCTTCACCATCTCCGGTTCGGACTTCGTGGAGATGTTCGTGGGTGTCGGTGCGAGCCGCGTGCGCGACATGTTCGAGCAAGCGAAGAAGAATGCGCCTTGCATCATCTTCATCGACGAAATTGATGCGGTGGGTCGTCACCGCGGCGCAGGCCTCGGCGGC
>JBCDFB010000215.1:0-5479 GCA_039178655.1 Pseudomonadota bacterium
CCCTTCTCGCCGGCGCCGCATCCGTTGCCATGGGTGGCACCGCCCTTGCGGTGGATTTGGCGGAGCCGAACACGCTCACCGTGGGCCTTGCCTCGGAAGCCACCTCCATCGACCCGCACGTCCATAACCTCACGCCGAACAGCCAGATCGGCAAACAAATCTTCGACAACCTCATCAACCAGGGTCCGCGGCAAGAGCTTCTGCCGGGCCTTGCCACAGAGTGGGGGCCCATTGACGACCTCACCTGGGAATTCAAGCTGCGCGAGGGCGTGACCTTCCACGATGGGGCGCCATTCACCGCCGACGATGTGGTCTGCACGTTCGAGCGGGTGCCTAACGTGCCCAACTCCCCATCCTCGTTCGAGCTCTACACGAAGGGTAAAACCGTCAAGAAGATTGACGATTTTACGATCCACATCACCACCGAAGATCCCTATCCCCTGATGGCGAACGACGTGTCGACCATCTCCATCATCTCCGATGAGGTGGGCTGCGGCGCGACCACTGAAGAATTCAACAACGGTACCGCAGCGTTCGGCACCGGCCCGTGGAAGTTCGTGGAGTATGTGCCCGGCGACCGCATCGTGCTGGAAGCCAACGAGAACTACTGGGACGGCGCGCCCGCCTTCGACAAAGTGGTGCTGAAGCCCATCAAGTCCGGCCCCGCGCGGGTTGCAGCGCTCCTCGCCGGCGATGTGGACCTCATCAACGACGTTCCCACCACCGATCTTGAGCGGCTGCGCAGCGACGACGCCATCGACATCTTCCAAGGCCCGTCCAACCGCGTGATCTACCTTCACATGGACCAGTTCCGGGAAGATTCGCCCTTCGTCTCGGCGAAGGACGGCTCGGACATCAAAAACCCGCTGCTCGACCAGCGCGTGCGCCTTGCCATCTCCAAGGCCATCCACCGCGAAGCGATCCGCGACCGCGTGATGGAAGGCCAGTCGGTCCCCGCAGGCCAGTTGCTGCCGGAGGGCTTCTTCGGCGTGTCGCCGAACCTTGAGCCCCTCGCCTACGACGCTGAAGGCGCCAAAGCACTCCTCGCCGAAGCAGGCTATCCCGACGGGTTCGCCCTCACCATGCACGGCCCGAACGACCGCTACATCAACGACGCGCGCATCCTGGAGGCGATCGCGCAGATGATGAACCGGATCGGGATTGCAGCGCAGGTGGAGACCCTGCCCCGTTCGGTGTTCTTCAGCCGCGCCTCCCGCGGCGGGCCTGACAATACGCCGGAGTTCTCGTTCATCCTGGCCGGCTGGGGCGCGGGCTCGGGCGAAGCTTCATCGCCGCTGCGCTCGCTGATCCGCACCGGCGGCGCCTCCAATCGCGGCCGCCACTCCAACCCGGAAATCGACGCGGTCATCGACGAGGCGCTAAGGACCGTGGACGAGGAAGGCCGCCAGGAGCTTCTCGCCAAGGCGACGGAGATGGCCATTGAAGAGGTCGCGATTATCCCCGTCCACTACCAGGTGAACGCCTGGGCCGCGAAGAAGGGCCTTGAGTACACTCCGCGCACGGACGAGTGGACGCTCACCCAATACGTCACCCGGCCGGGCAGCTGATCCTGATGGGCGGCAGCATCATCTACGCTGCCGCCCAGCGCCCGCGGCAGACAGGCCCATGGATGCCAAAAGTGAGCAACGCGCCGGTCTTACAGACGCTGCAGTCGTTACCGAACTCTGGCACGCGCAGTAATGCCCGGCTGGACACTATCAAACAGCACATCAGCTACGTGAGGCAGCGACTTGGCGCGGCAGCGCACCATGTCGGCGGTTTTGCCGCGCGGATGGGGCTTGTGGTGAATGAGGTTGGGCGGACCAACCAGCACTCACAGGCTCCCGCCCGGCGCGTTCTGATGGCCGTTGCGGGGTGACCGTCACCATCATCCGCCGGCTGATGCAGTCAGCGCTCGTCATCGTGGTGATGAGCGTTATCGTGTTCGTCGGCGTGTCGGTGATCGGCGACCCCACCTACATGTTCGTCTCCCCTGACGCGGATGCTGAAGAGATTGCCCGCGTCCAACAGCAGTTCGGCTTCGACCGGCCCATCTGGGAGCGCTACCTCCTCTTCGTGCAAGGCGCGCTGACAGGCGACCTGGGCAACTCCTACGTCTTCGGCCAGCCGGCCATGCAGCTCATTTTGGAGCGGATGCCCGCCACGCTGGAACTTGCATTCGCAGCACTCTTCCTGGCGGTGGTGATCGGCATCCCCCTCGGTCTTTACGCGGGCCTCCGGCCTGACGGGGTTGGCTCCAAGATCATCATGACGGGGTCCATCCTGGGCTTCTCGCTCCCCACGTTCTGGGTGGGGATCATGCTGATCCTCGTCTTTGCCGTGATGCTCGGCTGGCTGCCGTCCACCGGCCGCGGCGACACTGTGAGCGTCCTGGGCGTGCCGCTCTCATTTCTCACGCTGGACGGCCTTAGCCACCTGGCCCTGCCAGCGTTCAACCTCGCCCTTTTGAAGATCAGCCTCGTCATCCGCCTCACCCGCGCCGGCGTGCGCGAAGCCGTCCACATGGACTACATGAAGTTTGCCAGGGCGAAGGGATTGTCGCCCCACAGGGTCATCGGGCTACATCTTCTGAAGAACATTCTGATCCCTGTGGTGACCGTGCTTGGTTTGGAATTCGGCTCGCTCATCGCGTTCTCCGTCGTAACAGAAACAATATTTGCCTGGCCGGGCATGGGTAAACTCCTGATCGAAAGTATTCAGACGCTCGACCGACCCATCGTCGTCGCCTACCTCATGATGATCGTGTTCGTCTTCGTGATCATCAACCTCATCGTTGACCTGGTTTACGCGGTGCTCGACCCACGGGTGCGGCTCTCAGGTCAAAAAGGGTAGACCATGGCAGACGTCACCCAAGACACGCCCGAAGCCGTCAAAACCCGCACGGCCGAAAACAATGCGGTGGCCGCCGCGCCGGTGAAGGTGGAAACACCGCTCGCCCGTTTCGTGTCGGAGTACTGCGACAGCACCATCGCGGTCATCGCGTTCCTGGTGCTCGTTGCTATCATCCTGGCAGCCATCTTCGCGCCCTGGATCACACCTCAGAACCCCTACGACTTGGCAACCGTCTCCATCATGGATTCGCGCATGCCGCCGGGCTCGCAGGCGTTCGACGGCTACACGTTCTGGCTCGGGACCGACGGCGCCGGCCGCGATCTCTACTCCGCCATCCTTTACGGCCTGCGCGTCTCGCTCTCGGTGGGCGTCATGAGCGCCGTCATCGCCCTCGCCGTCGGCATGGCCGTTGGCCTCGTTGCCGCCTATGCAGGGGGGCGCACCGAGGCCATCATCATGCGCATTGTCGATGTGCAGCTTTCGTTTCCGGCGATCCTCATTGCGCTGATCCTGCTGGCGCTCCTCGGCAAGGGGATCGACAAGATCATCTTCGCCCTCGTGATCGCCCAGTGGGCCTATTACGCCCGGACGGTGCGCGGCTCTGCGCTGGTGGAGCGCTCCAAGGAATATGTGGAGGCCGCGCGGTGCCTCGCCCTGCCCCACCGCCGCGTGGTGTTCCGCCACATCATGCCGAATTGCCTGCCGCCCCTCATCGTTGTGGTTACGGTGCAGACGGCAAGCGCCATCGCGCTGGAGGCCACGCTTTCATTCCTCGGCGTAGGCCTTCCCCCCACCGAACCCTCGCTTGGCCTCCTCATCTCCAACGGGTTCGAGTACATGATGTCCGGGTCCTACTGGATCGCCATCTTCCCCGGCGTCGCGCTTCTCATCACCATCATGTCCATCAATCTGGTGGGTGACCGGCTGCGCGACGTGCTCAACCCGCGCCTGTCAAAATGAGGCGCGGACCATGAGCGTTCTCACTGTAGACGGGCTCCAAACCCACTTCTTTACCCGGGCGGGCGTGGTGCCTGCGGTGGACGGGATCACCTTCTCGGTGGACCGCGGAGAGGTGTTGGGCCTCGTGGGCGAATCCGGCTCGGGAAAAAGCGTCACCGGCTTTTCCATCATGGGCCTGGTGGATCCGCCGGGGCGAATCGTGTCGGGCTCCATAAACCTCAACGGGCGCGACCTGGTGGGCCTTTCGGAGAAGGAATGGCGCACGATCCGCGGCAAAGAGCTGATGATCATCTTCCAGGACCCGATGATGACGCTCAACCCGGTCCTGCGGGTGGACACGCAGATGATCGAAGCCGTCACCGCCCACGAGCGGGTGTCGAAAAAGGCCGCCCGCGCGCGGGCCCGCGAGGCTCTGTCCGCCGTCGGCATCCCATCCCCGGACGAGCGTCTGAAGTCCTATCCGCACCAATTCTCCGGCGGGATGCGCCAGCGCGTTGCCATCGCAACAGCGCTCCTCAACAAGCCCGACCTCATCATCGCCGACGAGCCGACAACCGCGCTCGATGTGACGATCCAAGCCCAAATCCTCGCCGAGGTCCAAAAGCTCGCCCAGGACACCGGCACCGCCCTCATCTGGATCACCCATGATCTCACGGTGGTCTCAAGCCTCGCGGACCGCATCGCCGTGATGTACGCGGGCAAGATCGTTGAGCTGGGCGCCACCGGCGAGGTGCTTGACAGGCCGCGCCACCCCTACACGGTCGGCCTCATCGGGTCCGTCCCGTCCCACAACAAGCGGGGCGAACCGCTCGCACAAATCCCCGGCATGACCCCGTCCATGACCAATCTGCCGGAGGGCTGTTCGTTCAGGCCGCGCTGCAACCGCGCGGGCGAACCCTGCCGGGTGATGCCCGACCTGTCGGCAACCGCAGGCGCGCTCGCCCGCTGCCACTTCCCGCACCTGCCCCAAGAGGTGGCCGCGTGAGCGACATCATCGCTCTCCACAACGTGTCGAAGCGCTTCGTCAAGAAGCTCGACGCTGCGGAGCGTGTGGCAACCTTCGTCGGCGCAGACCTGAAAGACGAGGTGGTCCACGCGGTGGACGGGGTGAGCCTCTCCATCGCGGCCGGCGAGGTGTTGGGGCTGGTGGGCGAATCGGGCTGCGGCAAGTCCACCCTCGGCCGCGTGGTCGCCGGCATCCACGAAGCGTCCGACGGCACGGTCCGCTTCCGCGGCAAGACCCGCGAGGAAATGTCCGCCGCCGAGGCCGCCGAAGCCGCGCTCAAGATCCAGATGATCTTTAAGGACCCCATGTCCGCTCTCAATCCGCGCATGCGGGTGAGCGAGATCATCGGCGAGGCGCCGCGCTACCACAAAATCGTCCCGCGCCGGGAGATGAACGACTACTTGGCCGACCTCCTCATCCGCGTCGGTCTCGACCCGCAATATGCCAAGCGCTACCCGCACCAGTTTTCCGGCGGTCAACGCCAGCGCATCAACATTGCCCGCGCCCTTGCCGTGAAGCCTGACTTTCTGGTGTGCGACGAGTCCGTGGCGGCGCTCGACGTGTCGATCCAGGCCCAGGTGATCAACCTCTTCATGCGCCTGCGGGAGGACCTGTCACTCACCTATCTGTTCATCAGCCATGACCTTGGGGTGGTCGAGC
>JBCDFB010000216.1:0-5462 GCA_039178655.1 Pseudomonadota bacterium
CGCCCACCGGGTCGATAGAGCTATCCCTGGAAATCACGGCGATTTTTGCCCGCGAACCGGGGTCCCGCGCCACCGACTTCACCTCGATGATGCCGTCGTAGATCTCAGGCACCTCCTGGCGGAACAGCATGGCGGTGAATTGCGGATGGGTGCGCGACAAGAAGATCTGCGGCCCCCGCGGCTCGCGCCGAACGTCGGCGATGTAGGTGCGGATCCGATCGCCGGGGCGGAAGATTTCACGCGGGATCAGCTGGTCGCGCCGCACAATGGCTTCCCCGCGGCCCAGATCCACCACCACGTTGCCGTACTCAACGCGCTTGACGATGCCGTTGATGATCTCGCCGATGCGGTCCTTGAACTCCTCGTATTGCCGGTCCCGCTCAGCCTCGCGCACCTTCTGCACAATCACCTGCTTGGCTGACTGGGTGGCGACGCGGCCGAACTCGATGGGCGGCAGCGGCTCGGCAATGAAGTCCCCCAAAACCACCTCTGGGTTCTTCTCCAGAGCGTCGGCGAGCGCGATCTCCGCAGACGGATTCTCCACCGCCTCAACCACTTCCATCAGACGCTGAAGGCGTGTCTCGCCGGTTTTCGGGTTGATCTCCGCGCGCACCTCCGTCTCCTGGCCGTAGCGCGCGCGGGCCGCCTTTTGTATGGCGTCCTCCATCGCCTCGATGACGATGGACCGCTCGATCTGCTTCTCCCGCGCCACAGCGTCGGCAATTTGCAGGAGCTCCAGCTTGTTCGCGCTGACTGCCATGTGTCCGTTCCGTTCCTGGTGCCTCTGGCGCCACCACCGGGCCTAATCCGGCGGCGGCAAACTCATTCTGCGGCGCGCGATGGCGCCCCGTTCAATTCAACGCTGCACGCTTGCCTGCGCGCAGCGACTCCTCAACCAGCGCGTCGGTCATCACAAGCCGCGCATCCGTCAATTCCGAGAGCGGCAACCACACCGTCTCCCGGCCCATCTCGGCAAGCCGCACGCCCACGTTCGGGCCCTCCAGACCCACCAGAACGCCGCGCCAACGCCGCCGCCCGTCAATGGGAAGGCCAGTCTCCAGCTTTGCCTCGTGGCCGCACCAGCGCTCAAAATCGCTGCGCCTCACCAGCGGCCGGTCAATGCCCGGGGAAGAAACTTCTAAGTGGTAGGCGCGGCTGATGGGATCGGCGACGTCGAGCGCCGGCGAGATGACCCGGCTCACCGCCTCGCAGTCCTCAATGCTCAGCGTCCCGTCCGGCCGCTCAACCATCACTTGAACCGTACATCCGTTCTGACCGGTGACCCTGACGCGCACCACGCGAAAGCCCAGCGCCTCAACGCTCGGCGCCACAGCCTGGGCAACGCGCGCATCAAGCCCGCTTTCCTTGATCAGACGGTCCTCGTTCAACCACCCGCCTCCAACGCCAATACGCCCGTTCCAAGCAGCGGATCGACAAAACACCTTGTGGGCCGGCGCCTTGTTGGCACCAACCGGGATGGGTCATCACCGATCTGGAATAGGCGTCAGATAACCCGCGGGATGGGCGCGCGCAAGGGCGCGCTCTCGCCCCCAGCATCGCCCGGGCCAGCAAGGTGGGCAAAAGCTTCCGCCACCGCCTCGTAGACCGGGCGCTTGAACGGCACGACAATCTCCGGCGTGTGGGCCAAAGCCTCCCAACGCCAGCGGGAAAACTCTTTCTGGTGACCGTCGGGCGGATGGGTGACATTGATCTCCGCCTCCGCACCGCGGAACCTGAAGGCGAACCAGCGCTGCGCCTGCCCCCGGAAACGGCCGCGCCAGGCGCCGAACTCAACGGGCAAATCGTAGTGGAGCCAGCCGTCCACCGCGCCGATGAGGTCCACCGACGACACGCTGGTTTCCTCGTAAAGCTCCCGCTTCGCGGCCGCGAGGGCATCCTCGCCCTGGTCGATCCCCCCCTGGGGCATCTGCCATGAATACTGCGGCACCACCCCCTTTTGCGCGCGCTTGCCAATGAAAACGCGGCCCGACCCGTCAAACAGGGCGATCCCGACGCAAGGCCGATAGCCCTTGGCGGGCCGCGATTTCAAAAGCGTTGTCAAAACGCAGGCGTCCGCAGCGCCTTTTCAACAGCACTGGTCACCTGGGGCGCCGTCGGCGTCACGAAGGAGGCAAACCCGGCGATGAACCGGCCGTCGCGTCCGATAAGGACCTTGTGGAAGTTCCAGCCAGGGACAGCCGCGCGCCCGCCCTGCTCCCGCGCCCACGCAAACAGCGGATGCGCCGAAACACCGGTCACCGGCGCCTTCTCAGTCATGGGAAAGGACACCCCATAGGTGGATGAGCAAAAGTCGGCAATTTCAGCGTTGCTGCCCGGCTCCTGGCCGCCAAAGTCGTTGGACGGTACACCCAGCACAGTGAGCCCGATGCCGTTATAGCGGTCCCACAGCGCCTCCAGCCCCTCATATTGCGGGGTAAAGGCGCAGCGTGAGGCGGTGTTCACCAGAAGGACCACACGGCCGTTGAATTGCGCAGCGTCCAACGGTGTGCCGTCGATGCCGGTGAGCGGCGTCCCGGCCCAATCAAACGGTACACTGCCAGCGCTTTGGGCGGGCGAAACTGTGGCAAGTGTCGTCATCACCATCCCGGCGGCGGCACCGGCGAATTTCTTCAGCACGCAATCCTCCTCGGTTCATTCATCGCAATAGTTGACCTTGGATGCGCCCGGACGCGCTCACGGCGCAATCCAGCGACGCCCCACCCCATCGCCATAGGTGAACTCGGCGCGCCTGTGCCCGGCGGCGGCAAGATAGAGCCACTCCAGGCGCGCCACCGCAACCGGCACGAGGGCAAAATTGTGAAACCCTTCCTCATCGTCGAGGAGGTCCCCTTCCGCGCCGGCCGGCCCGGTCAGCGCCGCACCCGGCCCCACCTTCTGGCGGTAACACTCCTTGCTCATCTCGCGCATGGTGTTCCAGACGCTGCGGCACTCATCACAGCCATTCTTGAGCCGCGCAGCACCGCGCACGCGCACCTGCACCTTGGCGCCATGGTCGTAAAACAGGAGCGTGCATTGGGGCGCGCGCATGAGAGATGCGTATTTCGCCGAGCGGACATCGGTGTTGAAGCGCAAGTGCTTGCCCGCCCTGTCAGCCTGCCGCAGCACCACCGTGCGCGCCTCCGGCAACCCGTCCGGGCCCACAGTCGCAACGGTCACCTGGTGAAACGCGCTTTTGCGAGACAGGGCACCGCGCACCAGCATGTCCCAGGCGGCGCGCTCGGCCTCTTCAATGTCGCTGTAGTGGCGGGGGCGCTCAGGACCGTCCATCGCTCAAATGTCCGGCGCTGCGTGGCGGGCGAACTTGCGCGTCCGCCTCGCCTCAAGCTCGTCCACAATCCGGCCAAGAAGCGCTTCGGCCTCGGGCGTGCCCCTGCGCCGCGCTGCCCGCTCGGCCAACCGCTTCTGGTTCAAAAGCTCACGAAACGTGAAGGCGGCAAGGGGCGTCGCATCGGTCTCGCCCAGGCGCCGTGCCGTCCCGCTCAACGGCACGAGGCATCCTCACACCGCGGGCGGCCCCCCACCAGCCGCTGGACGGACGGGCGAACCACCAAAAAGCCGCGATAAAGCAGCTCAAGCCCGTGGCGGATCCCCGGCAGCGCGGCAATCTTTCCCAAGGTGCGAAACCCCCTCGTCGCGCGCCACAGCGCGGCAAATGCGGCCGCGCCCGACAAGAGCTCGCCACCGTTGCGCACATGAAAGCGCGCCATCGCCTCGCTCGCCGTGAGGTCCGCCGGCACGTTGGAAGGGTCGCTCACATCCACGAACGCCGCGTCGGCCCGCCCGCGATAAAGGGAGATTTCCCGCCGGCAAAGGGGGCAAGAAGCGTCGTAGTAGACCGTCACATCAGCCACGGTCGCTCACCCTCTGCATCACGCGGTTGGCCCGCATGAACGCCTGGCCGAACAGCGAGCGCGCGAACGCCACCGGCGCGAAGGCCGCCGCAGAGGCAGGGCCGATCACCACTGTGGATTGCCGGCCGAGCGCAGCCAACGCTTCACTGGCCACTTTATCGGGCGCCATCGCACCGGGCATGGACCCGCCCGAATACCCGGCCCGCTGGCCGAACTCAGTCTTCACCGCACCGGGGCAGGCAACCAGCACATCAATGGGCCGGTCAGACATTTCCGCCGCAAAACTCTCCGAAAACGACAGGATCATCGCTTTCGTGGCGGCGTAAATCGCAAAGGTGGGGACCGGGAAGAACGCAAGTGAAGACGCAACGTTGATGAGCCCCGCGCGCCTGCCGGACATATCCGCCCGTTCCAGCATCGGCGGCACAATGGTGTGGGTGAGCTCAAGCACCGCCTCGTTGTTCACCCGCAGCGCCGTGCGGTGCTTTTCGAACGGCGCATCCAAAAACTCGCCGTATTCGCCAAGCCCAGCGTTGTTGATGAGGAGGTCGCACTCCTTCGCGTCGGCCGCCTCGGCAACGGCCGTAATCCCCTCCGCCGTCGTCAAATCAGCTTTGACCGTCGTTGCACGCGTCCCAAACTCGGCGGCCAGGGCGGAGAGCTTCTCCTCATCCCGGCCGGTCAGGACCAGGTCCGTCTCCTCCGGCAAAGCCCTTGCGAACGCTTCACCTATGCCGCCCGTGGCACCGGTGATTACCGCGCACAGCGGATTTTCGCGGGGTGTCAGCGCAAACGCGCGTCGGATCGTGTCAGTCGTCATGGGCAAAAAGATGTTTCGCGAACGTCAGATGTCGAGGTGGGCGGGTTGTCGCCACTTGGCGAAGTTTGCATTGCGGTAAACCTATGCCACCGTTTTGGGAGATTAACCAAAAGTGGTGAATGTCATGACAGCCGTTGAGGTGGACCGAACGAGCGCGCCGCAGGCCGACCTTCCCTACACCGTCCCGGTCAAAACCAGCTTCCTGCGCACCATCGCCAATGTCTCACTCGGTCTGGCGGCGCTGTGCTTGGCGATCCTCCTCCTGGGAGAGGACAACACCGGGGAGGACTTTTTGTTCGGCACCCTCGGCGTTCTGCTGTTCGGGGTGGGCGGGTTTTACCTGCGCAAAAGCGTGCCCACATTCAAAACCGCGTTCGATGCCACCGACGACGGGCTCACGGTCCATAGCCAATATGGCAGCGTCGGCCCGATACCGTGGGCGGAAATACGCGAATTCAAGCTGGAAAAGACGAAGGTGAAGTTCGTCAGCCTGAAAGCGATCGGCGTCGTGCTGCAAAACCCGGAAAAGACCCTCGCCGGCACCAGCCTTAACAGCCGCTTTCAGCGCCTGGCGAGCGAGTACACGGACTATTCGGCCATCAGCGTCCCCACCATGCTCATCGACGGGGCCACCTTCGAAGTGTTGGACAAGCTCAACGCCATCCTGAAGGCGAAAAAGGGCGGCTGAGCGCCCTCTCCCCGCCTGTTATTCCGCAGCCTCGGCCATGGGCACAGGCTCCGGCGCCTCGTAGGTGAGGATCGGTTTGCGC
>JBCDFB010000217.1:0-5397 GCA_039178655.1 Pseudomonadota bacterium
CACCGGTCCGGACGGATTGGAACAGCGGCAAAACTTCCGCATCGCCGTGCGTCCGGCGGCGAACCCCGTGGCAGAGCGCCGCCAATTCGCCATTGTCGCGGGGGAAACGTTGCGCTTGCCCGATCCGGGCCAGGACGGCTTTGGCGAGGACGCGGTGGTGTCCGTTACCGTGGGCGGCGGGGATGTGGACAGCGCCGGCCTCCTCGCCATGCTCGACCGCTTCCCCTATGGCTGCGCCGAGCAGACGGTAAGCCGCGCCCTCCCCCTCCTTTACGCCAACGATGTGGCTGAGCGGATCGGCCTGGTGGCGGACGGTGATGTGCCAGAACGCATCAATGCCGCCATCGACAGGCTGCTCTCCTACCAGGGCTCCACCGGCGGTTTCGGCCTTTGGGCGCCGGGCAACGACCTGTGGCTGACCGCCTATGTGATGGACTTTTTGTCTCGCGCGCGCGAAGCGGGCTACGAGGTATCCGACACCGCCTTCGAACAGGGGCTCAACCGGCTCCAGTCGGTGCTCTCCTTCATCGGCAACATCGAGGGTGAGCGGTCGGGCGAGATCGCCTACGCCACCTACGTGCTTGCCCGCAACGGCCGCGCTGCCATCGGCGATTTGCGGTATTTCGCACAGGACCAGCTCGAAAAGTTCCCCACAGCGCTGGCCAGGGCACAGCTTGCCGCAAGCCTTTCCTTCACCGGGGACCAGTCGCTGGCTGATGGCCTGTTCGCCCGCGCCCTTGAGGCGCCGTCCCAGCGGCCTGGCCGGCTCGACTACGGCACGCCGCTGCGCGATGCGGCGGCCATCGTCACCCTCGCAGCGGAAAGCCGGGCGCCGCAGCGCACCCTCGCCCAACTCACGCGGCGGGTCACTGCTGCCGCGACCGATGCCGGTGAACGCGCTTACTCCACCCAGGAGGCGGCATGGCTCGTCCTTTCGGCCAATGCCGCGGCGGACACCACCGGCGTTGCCATGGTGAACGGCGAAGAGGTAGGCGCGCCAGGCACCCGCGCCTTCGACGCTGCCGCCATGGCAAGCGGCGTCAGCGTGCAAAATGTCGGACAAGAAACGCTCGCCATTGCCGCCACGGTAACGGGAACGCCCCTTGCCCCACTCCCGCGCGTCTCCAACGGGCTGACGATAACGCGCTCGTTCCACGGCCTAGACGGGGAGGAGATCGACCCCTCCCGCGTTGCCCAGAACACGCGCATCGTGGTGCGGCTCACCGTGCGCAAGACCCGCAACGCGGCCATGCGCATTATGCTGACCGACCTGTTGCCCGCCGGCTTCGAGGTGGAGAACCCGCGCCTTTTGTCGAGCGCGGACGCGGCGGGCGTGCCGATGGTGCAGGACGGCGCCGAGCCGGAGTACCGGGAGTTTCGGGATGACCGCTTCGCCGCAGCCTGGACGCTGGACCAGGCGAGCGACCGGCCCATGACGGTGAGCTACATGGTGCGCGCCATCTCGCCCGGAACCTTCACACTGCCGGCTGCGGAGGTGGTGGACATGTACCAGCCGGCCCACGTGGCGCGGACAGAGGCCGGCACACTGTCGGTGGTGCCCACACGCTGAGGAAAGCGCCCTCCGGGACGGTGCGGCGCAGGCGCGCCTTTGCAGTCTTGTGCGCCCTCGCCGTTGCCGCGCCCATCGCTGCCGGGGCCGCTGCGGCGGGCGCCGGCTGGCTCGCCCTCACCATCGCTGACCAGTTCGCGCCGGTTGACGCACCCTTGCCGCCGGTCTCGCCGGTGGTGCTGGACCGTCATGGCGCACTCCTGCGGGCCTTCACGGTCGACGGCGGACGCTGGCGCCTGCCTGTCACGCTCGACGCAGTCGACCCGCGCTTTGTGGAGCTTCTGATCGCCTACGAGGATCAGCGCTTCCGCACCCACGCAGGCGTGGACCCCCGTGCGCTTGTGCGCGCAGGCTGGCAGGCCGTCCGCCACAGGCGGATCGTGTCAGGCGCCTCAACGCTCACCATGCAGACCGCCCGGCTGATGAGCGGCGCGCGGCGCAAGACTGCCTCCCGAAAGCTCGGCGAGATGGTCCAGGCGCTGCGCCTGGAGCGCAGCCACTCCAAGGACGAGATCCTCACCCGCTACCTGCACCTTGCCCCCTACGGCGGCAACATCGAAGGGCTGCGCGCGGCAAGCCTTGCCTACTTCGGCCGCGAGCCAAAACGGCTGACACTCGCCCAGAGCGCGCTCCTTATCGCCCTCCCCCAGTCGCCGGAGCGCCGCAGGCCTGACCGCCACTTCGATGCCGCCAAAAAGGCCCGGGACCGCGTGCTCGACCGCCTGCTCGCCCGCGGCGCCGTCACCGCGGCTGAGAGTGCGCGCGCCAAGCGCGAAGCGGTCCCCAAGCGGCGCCGGCCCGTGCCGCGCCTTGCCCCGCACCTGGCACGGCGCCTGATTGCGCAGAACACCGGCGCAGACGTGGTCAAGACCGCGCTCGACCGGGATTGGCAGGCAGCGCTCGAAACCCTCGCGGCCTCCCATGTGGACCGCGTGGCACCCAAGGTGTCCGCTGCGATCGTGGTTGCCGATCTTTCCACCGGCGAAATGCGCGCAAGCGTCGGCGCGGCAAAATTCCTGGACGCACGCCGCGCCGGCCATGTGGACATGACAACCGCGCTCCGCTCGCCAGGCTCGACGCTGAAACCCTTCGTCTATGGTCTTGCGATTGAAGCGGGACTGGTGGCTCGCAACACCCTCATCGAGGACGCCCCGCGCCGCTTTAAGGGCTACGAGCCCAAGAACTTCGACGAGGATTTCCGCGGCATGGTGAGCGTGGAGATGGCGCTGCGCCAATCGCTCAACGTGCCCGCGGTCATGCTCCTTGATGCGTTGGGCCCAATCCGGCTCGCGGTCCGGCTGGAGGCTGCCGGCGCAACGGTCGCCCTGCCCTCAGGCTATACGCCCACCCTCGCCCTGGGCCTTGGCGGCTTCGGCACGCGGCTGACGGACCTTGCAGGCCTTTACGCGGGTCTTGCCAACCGGGGCCAGCCGGTGACCCTCTCACCCATGGAGCGCGCCCCGCTGCCGCCGCGGCTTCTGGCGCCACGGGCGGCGCGGTCAGTGTCAGCGATGCTCCAGGGTATGCGCCCGCCGCGCAACGCCTCCCCTGGCGAAATCGCCTACAAGACCGGCACCTCCTACGGCCACCGCGACGCCTGGGCCATCGGCTACGACAATCGCCACGTGGTTGCGGTTTGGATCGGCCGGCCGGACGGCACGCCGGTGCCCCATCTGACTGGCTGGACCGACGCTGCACCGCTGCTGTTTGATGCTTTTGCGCGCATCGGCGTCACGCGGCGCGCGCCTGCCCCGGTCGCGACGCCCACTGCTGACCTTCCGCCGCCGCTGCGCACCTTCGAGCCAGCAAGACGCACGCGCACGGGCGCCGCGCGCGGCGACATCGAAATCGCCTTCCCGCCGGAGGGGGCCGTTGTCGCCGCACCGGGCGGCGCTCTGGTGGCGCGGGTTGTGGGCCGCGCGGCGGACGCATGGCTCCTCAACGGCCGCCCGCTCAAGGTGAAGTCCAACCGCCGGCGCGCGGAGATGACCGTTCAGCCCGGCGCCCATACGCTGACGGTGATCACAGCCGACGGCACATCCACCCGCGTGGCCTTCACCGTCGAGTAGCTGGCACTCAGCGATCGCGCGCGATGGCCAAGGCGCCGCCGATGAAGACCAGAACCCCGCCGGCTGCCCCTTCAAGCCACAGCATGAAACGGTCCGCCAGGAAGCGCGCGCTGGCGGCAGATAGCAGCGCATAGAGCATCAGGGTCGGAAGCTCGATGAGCGCCGACACCAAGGCCATCAGCGCAAACTGCAGCGCAACGTTTCCCTCAGGCGAGATGAACTGCGGGAAGAGAGCGAGGAAGAACATGAGCGTCTTCGGGTTCGCCAACTGCAGCGCGAAGCCCTTTGCGAAGGGCCGCCAAAAACCCTGCGCCGCCGCCGGCGGCTGCAACACCGCAAGCTCGGCCGGGGCGGACGCTCGCCACAGACCGTTGCGGCGCACATCCCGGATGAGCGGCACCGCCATGCGCACGCCAAGGACGATGAGATAGGCCGCCCCCACCCATTTGATGATCGTGAAGAGCGTGTGGCTTGCCAGGATGAGCGCGCCGATCCCCAGCGCCGAAAGGGCGAAGTAGAAAGCCGACCCCGCCGTCACGCCGAGCGCGGCGGCCCAGCCCGGACGGGTCCCGGCACGCATGGCAAGGCCGACCACGAAAATCACCGCCGGCCCAGGCGTCAGACAAAGAAGAAACTCGGTGGCGGCGAACAGGAGAAGAACTTCGATATCCATCCGCCATCTCTGCCGCGCGGACGCGTCAGGTCAATGGGAGAGCGTTAATCCTCGCCGTCCCGCCGGTCCTTGTTCTTCGTCCATGCTTTGAGGCCGGCAAACACCGCGTCGGGGTCAAAGCGCTCGTTGGTGCGGCCTGACGGGGCGGGCTCTTCCGCAGGCTGAAGGCTTTCTTCCACCGGCATCAGCGCGTCCGGCTGAGCGATGGGGACCTGCGGCGGATCTTTAATGCCTGCTTCCCGCGCGGCCGCCTCAACCTCGCGGTCAAGATCAAGCTGCGAGCAGAGCCCAAGCGTTACAGGGTCAAGCGGCTGCAGGTTCGCCGAATTCCAGTGTGTGCGGTCACGGATCGCGTGGATGGTCGTCTTCGTCGTGCCCACCAGACGGATGATCGCCGCTTCCTTCAGCTCCGGGTGCTGGCGGAGCAGCCACAGAATCGCATTAGGCCGGTCCTGCCGCTTCGACACCGGCGTGTAGCGCGGCGCCTTGCGCTTGGGCCCGGGCACGATGGTCTTGGGGCGGGACAGCTTTAGCCGGTGCTTCGGATCGGCCTCGGCGCGGGCAAGCTCTTCGCGGGTGAGCTGTCCGGTCTGCACAGGGTCTGATCCTTTGATCCCTTGTGCTGCATCACCGTCGGCGATGGCGCTCACCTCCAGCGGATGAAGCCGGCAGAAGGCGGCGATCTGGTCGAAGGAAAGGGATGTGTTGTCCACCAGCCAGACGGCGGTGGCCTTGGGCATGAGCGGCGTGTCGTCCTGAGCCATGATGCAAAAGTCCTCTGCGCTCTCCCGCCTCAGCGGAAGAACCCGACGCAACTCGGGCTTTTCGGAATAGCGTGAGATATACGGCGCCAGCGGCAGGGGTGCAAACGCCCAGCCGCTCAGGGATGCTCGGGCCGCAGCATGATCTTGCCGATATGGCGGCTTTCTTCCATGCGCGCGTGGGCCGCTGCGGCATCGCTTAAGGAGAAGGTTTCGTCCATCACGGGCCGAACCGTGCCGTTTTCGATGAGCGGCCACACCTTTTCACGCAGCGCGCGCGCTATCGCAGCCTTAAAGGCGACCGAGCGCGGGCGCAGCGTCGAC
>JBCDFB010000218.1:0-5385 GCA_039178655.1 Pseudomonadota bacterium
CCCGGACGTGTAGAGTATGAACAGCGGATCCTCCGCGTTCATCTCCTCGGGCGGGCAGTGGTTGGAGACCTCCGCCTCCATCTCATGCAGCCAGTAGTCGTTCTGCGCCCGCCAGGCCACCTCTTGCCCGGTGCGCTTCACCACAAGGCATTTGACCGTATCTTTACAGTCAAACAGGGCGACGTTGGCGTTGTCCTTCAGCTTGGTCATGCGCCCGCCGCGCGGGGCACCGTCCGCCGTCACCAACACTTTCGCATCGCTGTCGTTGATGCGGTTGGCGAGGCTGTCGGCCGAAAAGCCCGCAAACACCACCGAGTGGATGGCGCCGATGCGCGCGCAGGCGAGCATGGCATAGGCCGCCTGCGGGATCATCGGCAGGTAGATGATGACCCTGTCGCCCTTCTCCACGCCCAGCTTTTTCAGAACGTTGGCGAATTTGCACACGTGGGCGTGCAGTTGGCGATAGCTGATGTGCTGGGGCGGGCACTCCGGGTCGTCCTGCTCCCAGATGATCGCCGTCTGGTCACCCCGCTCGGCAAGGTGGCGGTCGATGCAGTTGGCGGCGACGTTGAGCGTCCCGTCCTCGAACCACTTAATCGACACGTCCGGGTGGGTGAAACTGACGGACTTCACCTTGGAAAACGGGCGCATCCAGTCCACCCGCGCCATGGCCTGTTCGCGCCAGAAATTGTCCGCGTCGTTGATGGACGCGTCATACATGCGCTTGTAGCTCTCCGCGTCCACGTGTGCGTCGGCCGCAATGTGGTCGGGCACGGCAATGATATCAGCCACCTTCGTCCTCCCTAAAAGCTTCTGTTCTATCGCTGAGCTTTGCAGACAAGCAGCGCAGCGTCCATCGCCGGTAGGTGCGGCGCGCTCAGCCTGCAATGATATTCGTCAAGGTTTACCCCGCTAAGTGCGCCGCTATAACTGCGCTGACGAGTGCGGGGCGCTTCAGCCCATCAGAAAAAGTAAGGGAGAACAGAGCCTTGAAACGTACATTGATTGTTGCTGCGGCAGCATTAGGCATCGTGGCCGCGGGGCAGAACACGGCCGCAGCCCAGGAGGATTATCTGCTCGCCACCGCATCGACGGGCGGGACCTATTACCCTGTGGGCGTTGCCCTTGCGACGCTGGTGAAGGTGCGTCTGCAGCCCGGCGAAGGGATCGGGATGAGCGCCATCAACTCGGCCGGCTCGGGCGAGAACGTGGCGCTTCTGCGCGATGGCGAGGTGGACTTTGCCATCATCCAGGGCCTCTTCGGCGCCTATGCCGCAACGGGCACCGGCCCCCTCGCCGAGCAGGGCGTGCAGGAAAACGTGCGCTCCATCTCGTTGCTTTGGCCCAACGTTGAGCATTTCATCGTCAAGAATGAGTACGTGGACACCGGCACCATCTCTGACATTGAGGGTCTGAAGGGCGAGACCGTTTCGTTCGGCCGTCAGAACTCCGGCACCATCGGCTCCAACCGGACGATTCTGTCCAACCTCGGCCATACGATGGACGACGAGTTCGACCTGGCGTTCATGGGCTACTCACCGTCGGCTGACGCTTTGCAGAACGGACAAATCGAAGCCATGTCCACGCCCGCTGGCCCGCCGGTTGCCGCTGTTTCCGCCGCCTTCGCCAACATGGGCGACGACATCACGCTGCTCTCTTTCACCGAAGAACAGCGCGTGGCCGCCAATGGCGACTTCGACGATCTTTGGGTGTCCTACACCATCCCTGCCGGCCTTTATCCGGGCGTCGACGAGGACGTTCAGACCATTGCGCAGCCCAACTTCCTCGCTGTGAACGCCTCTGTGCCGGAAGAGACGGTCTACATGATCACCAAGACCATTTACGAGAACCTGCCGTTCCTGCAGGCGATCCACCCGGCGACCAACGCCATGAGCCTTGACGTTGCCACCAATGGTCTGCCGGTGAAGCTGCACCCCGGCGCTCTGCGCTACTACGAAGAGATGGGCGTGGACGTGCCCGATCGCCTCAAGTAGGCAGCCTCCCTCGGAAGGATCCAAAGCGCCGGGCCATCAGGTCCGGCGTTTTTCGTTTATTTGCGCCCCCTGCGCTTCCCCACGGTTCGGGAATGGAAGTGGGGCGGCTTGCCGGCGACCCAGGCGATGAATGGAGCCAACGCCGGCGCCGCGCGCAGCGCCTCCACCGTGTTGTAGGTGCGCGCAAGCTCCGCCTCGGAAAACGCAGCGTGGATTTCGTTGTGGCAGATCTGGTGAAGACGCACGGTCGGCCCGCGCCGCCCGCCCTTTAGTTTTGGCACAAGGTGATGCAGCGACTGCTTGGCGTCGGGCGGGATCGGGCGAAAGCAAAGCGGGCATAGGGGGGACGCTGATCCCGCCTTGGGCTTCGTGTCAGCCGCAGTGCTGTTGTGCGCCAAGTCGCGCTGTTTCATCGGGAATCTTCCACCGCCGTCATCCCTGCATGTGGCGCGTGCACCGCACCTCGTGCAGTGTGACAAAGGGATGGCCCTCCGCCGGACGGACGAGCGGCGTGGCCACCCTTGTGCGGGGGAAGCGCGATGACGAGCAGCAACACCGCTGACGGATCCATGGACGGGCCGCCCAGCGGCGCCGTGGACACTGACGCGGAAACAACGCGCGGCCACGCAGGCGGCCTCTTCGACACGACGCTGTTCGTGCTGGCCATCCTCATCGCGCTTTTCCACATCGTCGCCAACACTCTGGGAACGCCCATCCAGGACGCCTTTCTTGCCCTGGGCGATGCGGCGCCGGCTGTCGCGCCGGTCGTCGTCCCCCTCGGCCGGTGGTTCGGCGACCTGTCCACCCTCTCAACGCTGACGCTGTGCGCGGTACACTTTGCCGGCTTCGCTCTTCTTTGCGCGCTGCGATACCCGCTTTTCCAGGCGAAGACCGATGCTGGGCGCCGGGCGGTCTTTCTCGCTGACTGGGCGATCGGGCTCGCGGTGGCCGTATCGGCCCTCGGCCTTGCTGCCAGCGAAAACGCCATCTACGCGCGCGGGGTGACCCTCAACCTTCTGGAATGGGTGATGATCGCGATCGTCGTCGCGGGCGCCATCGAATTCACGCGCCGCACGACAGGCTGGATCATTCCCGTCCTCATCCTGATCGCCATCACCTACCCGACGGTATGGGGCTCGGAGATCCCAGGCGTGTTCCGCTTTGCCGGCCTCTCCACCGAAACGGTCGCCTTCCGCTCAATCTATTCAGACGAGGGCATGTTCGGCCTCATCGGGCAGATCTCCGCGACCTTCGTCTTCATGTTCATCCTGTTCGGCGCGTTCCTGATCCGCTCGGGCGCCGGCGCATTCATTGTGGATCTGGCGCGGGCGGCTGCGGGCCGGCTCACCGGCGGGCCGGGGTTCGTCGCCGTCATCTCCTCCGGCCTTACGGGGACGATTTCCGGCTCCGCCATTGCCAACACCGTCTCCACCGGGGTGATCACCATCCCGCTTATGAAGCGTTCGGGATTTCCGCCGCGTTTTGCAGCGGGCGTCGAGGCGGCCGCCTCCACCGGCGGGCAGGTGATGCCGCCCATCATGGGCGCGGGCGCGTTCGTCATGGCCACCTACACGCAGATCCCGTATCTGGAGATCGTGTCCGTGGCGCTGCTGCCGGCGCTCGTCTACTTCGCCTCCATTGCATTCTTCGTGCGCATCCAGGCAAAAAAGTCAGGCGTTGTGGCGCAGCATGACGGGGAACGGATGCTCGACGTGCTGCGCCGGGGCGGGCCGTCGTTCCTCATTCCCATTGGAACGCTCATTGCACTCCTGATCTACGGCTTCACGCCCACCTATGCGGCGGGTTTTGCCATCCTCTCCGTGATCGCTGCATCCTGGCTCACGCCGAACCGCATGGGGCTGCGCGCGATCTTGGAGGCGATGGCCCTCGGCGCGCGGAATATGACCACCACGGCTGTCCTCCTCATCGCGGTGGGGCTGATGGTGAACGTAATCGCCATGACGGGCATCGGAAACACGTTCTCGCTGATGATTGCGGATTGGGCGGGCGGCAATCTGCTTGTCGCCATCACGCTCATCGCGCTTGCCTCGCTGGTACTTGGCATGGGGCTTCCGGTGACGGCGGCTTACATCGTCCTTGCCACACTGTCCGCGCCGGCGCTGCAGCAACTCATCCTTGCCAACGTCATGCCTGCCGACCTCATCGACGCGCAGACGGTGGCGGCGATGGTGGCCGGCACGCTGGATGAAACGGTGAAACCGTTTTTCTTCCTGGTGGATCCCACGGCTATCACCGCGCTCAGCGCGCCCATGAGCGAGGCGGATGCGCAAGCCCTCCTGGCAGCCGCGCCGACTGAGGTGATGGACCAGGTCTACCGGGCGGCCCGGGGCGCGCTGGATTCCACCGTGATCGTCGGCGCGCTGCTCTCCGCCCACATGATCATCTATTGGCTGAGCCAGGATTCCAATGTGACGCCGCCGGTCTGTCTCACCGCATTTGCCGCGGCGGCCATTGCGAAGACGCCGCCCATGTCCACCGGCGTCGTGGCCTGGAAGTTGGCAAAGGGGCTTTATCTGATGCCGATCCTTTTCGCCTATACGCCTTTCCTCACCGGCACCCCGGACGAGGTGTTTGGCATCTTCGTTGCGGCTCTGGTTGCCGTTGCGGCCTTTGGAGCGGCCATTGACGGCTATTTTGAAGGTCCAATTCCGTGGTACGCGCGGGCCGGCCTTGCAGTGGCAGGGTGTGCGCTCATCTGGCCAGGATCGGTGCTCCTTAATGTGGTGGCAGGCGCCTGCGCCATCGGTCTGCTCGCACTCAACGCCATGGCGGCAAATCGACGGGCGGTGGACGAAGCCGTCACGCCGGGCTGACGCGAAGGCGATTTGCGTTGAGCGGCACCGCCTCGCAATGTCACGCATGGCCTTGAGCACACCTGCGGGAAAGGAAGTATGGCCCACGCGCTCAATCGGGCGATAGACAGCCTGCCTGCAAGCCTTTTCAGCCACCTCGGCACCACCGAGAGCGATACGGAACGGATGCCCCGGCGCGTTTCCAGCATCGTGACCGGTGAGGAGGAGCGCTCCGAACGGCTGATCGGCTGGGTGCAGCTTTCAATCGTGTGCACCTTCGCTGCGCTGTACTTTCTGGCGCCGCGGCCCGTGGACGCCATGGACGCCTTCTTCGAGCCGGTCCCCATCGTGCTGCAGGTCTACCTGGCCTTCACTATCGGCAGGCTCATCGCCGCGTACCGCGGTTTCCTGCCGGGCTGGCTCCTGGTCGCCTCCATGGTGGCAGACGTGGTGCTGCTTTACGCGCTCATCTGGTCCTTCCACATCGCCTACGACCAGCCGGCGGCCTTTTATCTCAAGGCGCCGACATTTGCGTACATTTTCGTCTTCATCACGGTGCGCGCACTGCGGTTTGACCC
>JBCDFB010000219.1:0-5383 GCA_039178655.1 Pseudomonadota bacterium
CACAATTGTCATGGGTGCCGCCTTCCAGAGGGGGGCGTTGCCCGTATCCTCGGAAAGCTTGATGGAGGCCATCAGGCTGAACGGCGCTGCGGTGGATATGAACCTTGCAGCTTTCCAGCTTGGCCGCATCAGCGTTGCGCAGCCGGAGCGTTTTGCGAAAATTCTGACCGAGGCGCGCAGCGCGCCACTTCCCCACCGCGTCGCGCCACGCTCCCTCGATGAAAAGCTCACCCGCTTTAAGGACAGCCTTACTGCCTACCAAAACAGTGCCTACGCTGGCGATTTTGTGCGCCGGATCGACGCGCTGAGGGACGCTGCATCTGCACACCCGGGCGCAAGCAAGCTGCTCGATGCCGCTGCCCGGAACCTCTACAAGCTCATGGCCATGAAGGACGAGTACGAGGTGGCCCGCCTCTATGCCGACGGTGGCTTCGAGGCCCAGCTCAAAAGCCAGTTTGAGAGCTATGAGCGCATCACCTTTCATCTGGCCCCGCCGGGGCTGACGGGGACCGATCCACGCACGGGCCGTCCCCGCAAACGGCCGTTCGGCAATGTGCTTAGACGCGTTTTCCCCATCCTTGCGCGCATGCGGGTCCTCAGGGGCACGCCGCTGGACATCTTCGCGCTGAACGCTGAACGGCGGGATGAGCGTCGGCTTTTGGACGAATACAGGTCGACGTTGGACACCATCACCGCGCACCTCAGCGCAGACCGCCTTGATGCGGCGCTCGCGCTGGCGGCGTGGCCGGACACGATCAAGGGCTACGGGCCTGTCCGCGCTGCCGCCATGGCCCGCGCACGACACGCAGTCCCCGCCTTAACGGAGGAGTTCCTGGAACCCACCGCGGCAAGGCTTGCCGCAGAGTAGCGCAATGCCGAACCGGCGCGGGCCGGAGCTTCGACCAAACGCACAAAGGGCTATCATCGCACTAGGTGCCACGCGTCTGCACGGTGGAGCGATTAACCGCCTTCGCGCAGCGCAGTGACTGCTTCTGCGCCGGTGCAACGGCTGGCGGCTATCAGTTGAAGATGGAGCCGGCGCGCTTCCAAAGGCCAGTGGTGCCCTTAGCGATGCCTGAGAAGAACCCTTCCTTCTGATCATTTTGCGGCGCGTAGGCGAGAGGTTCGACCGGGTCCTGGCCGGGGACACGTGCAACCGCCGCGGGCTGCTCGGCCACAGGCTGGCGCGCTGGCGCGACAGGCTCCGGGGCCGCCGGAACAACGCCGGAAGTGGATTGGACCGGCGGGTCGTTGCGCCGGAACGGATTAGGAATGCGGAAGCCGCCTGAACGCTCAGCGGTCTGCTGCGCCGCCTGTGCAGCCGGTTGAGGCCCACGGGGTGAGCGGCGCGGGAACGGCGTGCCGGGCGCGGCGACAGCAGCCACAACGTTTTGCTCGCCCGCCGGGGTTGCATCGTCGGTGATTGCATCCGCATCGCGCCGGCCACGGTCAAAGAATTCGGCAATGGCACGCTCGCGCTCGGCCCAGCGCTCCTTGCGGTCCTCGCTCGCCGCCGCGCGGGCAATCAGCACCTTACGCTCTTCCAGGTCCTTGGAGCGTTTTGCGGCCACAAGCTGTTCAATATCGTCGCGCACCTCATAGGCGGGGCACGCCGCGCGGGGGGAGAAGCCCTCGGTATCGGCCGCGTTGAACACGTACTTTTGGCCGCACACATTCACCTGCGGGGCCTGCTTCGTCACTTCGAAGTGGTCTGAGCCCTCTTTCAGCATCTCCCAGAAAGGAAGATGCTTGTGGTCTGCATGCTTTGCCATGTTGGCAGGGGTCATGCGGAAGGGGAAAGCTTGGACCTGGAACGCCTTCTGCCCGCCGCGAAAAGCTTCCCGCGCAAGGGCATAGATTTCCTCAATCTGGTCGTTCTCCATCGCGTAGCAGCCCGCGGATGAGCACTCGCCGTGCACCATGAGGTGGGTGCCCGTGCGGTTGTGGCTGCGGTCGAACTGGTTGGGGAAGCCGATATTGAACGCCAGGTGGAAGCTGGAGTTGGGGTTCATGAGCCCAGGAGTCACATGATAAAACCCTTCTGGCGCCTGGCGGTCCCCTTCCTTGAATTTCGGTCCCAACTCGCCTGACCAGGCGCAGATTTCGTAGGTCTCCAGGAGCTTGTAGCGGCCCACCCGGTCCGCCTTCCAAACTTCCAGTTCGCTCTCTTCCTTGAAAATGCGGATCAGCATCGGGGAGCGCTTGGTGACGCCAAGCCGGTCCATCTTCCGCTCCAGCTTCGCCGGGACGGGCTTCAGATGGACGTCGTCATAGGCAAATTCGCTCACCTGGCAGCCGGCGAGGGCCACAGCCACAACGCTCACCGCCGCAAGCGTGCGGACACGTGAGCGGCCCGCGCCGGAACGCACGGGGCCTGTGTTGGAGCGGTCAAGGCGAAGCGTCATGCGATCTCGTCCCGCAGCAATGCGCGAATGCGCGTTTTCGGGACTTACCGTGGAGCGCCCATCTTTACAAATCGTCAACGGACCTTGCCGCGAGCTTACCAAGCTGTGGGAAAGGTCGTGTGGACACAGCGCAACGCTCACGGACCTTTGAATTAACGCCAATCACACCTCAAGCGTGCGCCCGATGGCGAGAAATCGCTCCGCACGCGTCTGCTTCAGTGCCGCCGGCTCTTGGCCAGAAAGCTCCTCCAGTGCGCCAAGCACAATGTTTCGCACCGCGTCGACAGCGACGCCTGGTGCCCTGTGCGCCCCGCCCAACGGCTCATCCACAATACCGTCAATCACGCCGAGCTTCATGAGATCCTGCGCGGTGATGCGCATGCTCGCGGCCGCTTCCTGGGCCCGCGTGGAGTCCCGCCACAGGATGGTCGCGGCCCCTTCTGGTGAAATCACCGAGTAGATGGCGTGCTCCAGCATGAAGACCTTGTTGGAGGTGGCGAGCGCAATGGCGCCGCCCGAGCCCCCTTCCCCGATGATGACCGCTATGGTCGGCACGGTCAGTTGCAACGCCTGTTCTGTGGAGCGCGCAATGGCTTCAGCCTGCCCCCGTTCTTCGGCGCCGATGCCGGGGTATGCGCCCGAGGTGTCGATCAGCGTGATGACCGGGAGGCGAAAACGCTCTGCCAGCTCCATGATGCGGCGGGCTTTGCGGTAGCCCTCGGGCCGCGCCATGCCGAAGTTGTGCTTCAGTCGGCTTTCCGTATCCGCGCCGCGTTCCGTCCCCATCACCGCCACCGAGCGGCCGCCGAACCGTCCGACCCCCGCGATGATGGCCGCATCCTCGCGGAACGCCCTGTCCCCCGCCAGCGGGGAAAAATCCTCCACCAGTGCATTGATGTAGTGGGACGCGTGGGGCCGGTCCGGATGGCGGGCAACCTCCGTCTTCTGCCAGGGCGTCAGTTTCGCGTAGATTTCAGCAAGCGCCTTTTCGGCCTTGTCCTCCAGCTTGGCGATCTCATCGGCGCCGTCCACCGCCGACTCTTTGCCAATGGCCCGCAGCTCCTCAATCTTGCCGAACACGTCGGCAACGGGCTTTTCAAACTCCAGGAAGGTGCGCATGGGGGCCGATGCAGTCAGATGTCAGGGGGACGCAGATGAAGGCGCCTGCCGCTCCGCGAGGGGATGGCAGTCGGCAAGCACCTCAGCGAGGTGCTCGACTTGGACATGCGTGTAAATCTCCGTCGTTGAAATGTCACGGTGGCCAAGCAGCGTTTGGACGACCCGAAGGTCGGCTCCGCGGGTGAGAAGATGGGTGGCGAAGGCGTGCCGCAGCACGTGGGGCGAGACCTTTTCCGGCGGAAGCGCTGCGGCCGCGGCCATGATTTTTAGTTCGCGGGCGAACACCTGGCGGGGCAGATGGCCGCTAGAAGATCGGGCGGGAAACAAAAAGCCGCTCGGCGCTGGGCCGCGCACGGCCTGCCAGCGGCGCACTGCCGCAACCGCCGCCTCGGTGAGCGGTGCCATCCGCTCCCGGCCCCCTTTGCCGCGCACGATCACAGCCTCAATGTCCGGCTTTTCTGGAAGATCGGGCAGCCTCACGAGTTCACTGACCCTGAGGCCCGCCGCGTAGACGAGTTCCAGCATGGCATGGATGCGACAGCCGGCTGGATCGCCACTGCGTGCAGCGTCCGCGGTAGCCTTTAACAAGCGCTCCACTTCTTCCACCGAAAGGATCTTCGGCAACGGGCGTGACCTCTTGGGGCTCTTTAGTTCGCCACCTGGGTCATCCTCTCGCAGACCGTCGCGATACAAGAAGCGCAGGTACCGCCGCACGGCTGACGAGCGCCGCGCCCGTGTGCTGGCCGCCTCCCCACGGGCCGCCAGGTGCTGGGCAAAGCTGCGCACATCAGAGGCGTCGGCCGTCTCCATGGTGCGGCCGCGCGTGCGGCAATGGGCGGCGAACAACTCAAGGTCCGCGCGATAGGCTTGAAGCGTATTGTCAGCGGCGTCCTTCTCCACCGCCATCATCTCCAGAAACGCATCAAGGGACACCGCGCGCCCTCCCTTCCCACAACCGCTTTGCAGGATGGTCCGGCGCTCTTGCTCTCCGGTGGAGATTTTGGGCACAAATTGCACGATAACGCACTGCAGTTTTTGCAAGGCGCCGAGGCAGTGGGCGTTCCGGCGGGGGTGCGCGGGGAAGAATGGGCACAAACCGGTTTCAGGCCGATGTTGACAAAAGGGCCGCCGACGGGCGCCCTAAGGGGCACAATATCGTCCTTGTCGGCCTGCCGGGCGCCGGCAAGTCGAGCGTCGGCAAGCGCCTTGCCTCCCGCCTAGGGCTGCCCTTTGTGGACGCCGACACGCAGATCGAAGCCGCCGCAGGTATGTCCATCCCCGATATTTTCGCCTTTCACGGTGAAGCGGCCTTCCGCGAGGGCGAGACACGCGTGATTGCACGGCTACTGCGTGAGGGTCCTCAGGTGATCGCCACCGGCGGCGGCGCCTTTATGTCGGAGGCAACGCGTGAGGAAATTGCCGCCCGCGGTGTGTCGGTCTGGCTTGACGCGTCCAACGAGGTGCTTTTGGCCCGGATCACCAAACGCAACCACCGCCCGCTGTTCCAAGGTGTCGACCCAAAAACGAAGCTGAAGGAGTTGCGCGCCGCCCGTGACCCTGTCTTTGCCACGGCCGATCTGCGGATTGCCTCCTCCGCCGGCCCCCACGACCGTGTGGTGCATCGGATCGCGAAGGCGCTGAAAACGCGCGGGCATCTGCAAGCGCGGGCACGGGTAGGGAACCCGCCGTGCTGAACCTGCAGAAAACCCCTTGGCGCGACGAGGCCACCCGCACCGTCTCGGTGGACCTCGGCGCCCGGTCCTACGATGTCATCATCGGCAGAGACCTTTTGGACGGCCTTGGCCAGCGTCTTGGCGCGCTTGGCCTTGGGCGAAAGGTCATGGTGGTGAGCGATGACG
>JBCDFB010000220.1:0-5378 GCA_039178655.1 Pseudomonadota bacterium
CGCTGGCACCCAAGGTGTCCATCATAGGACGATAAAGCGGGGTGCCGCGAAGATCGAAACCTTCGAGATTTCCACCCTCCGGCGCGGACGCGGTATAGATGTGGAGCGGGATCCCGTCGACGATCTTGCCGAGGAACACAGTTCCCATTTTCTCGCGGTGGATTTGATCCATGAGTTCAAGCGCACCGTTTTCGCGAACTTCTTGAACCGGCAGCGAGAAATTCTTGAGCGCGTTCGCCTCAGGAACAATGTTCGTGTAGAACGAACCGGAAAGGTAGGCGATGTCCACCACGCCGGCCTGTACGGCAGCGCCGAGCTGGAACGGGCTCACCGACGAGGGGTCCGCCACGAGTTCCAGACGCAGATCAGCATCGCGCGCGTTCACCTGCTCAATAAAGCGCTCGATGGGTCTGTGCCAGGTGCCGACGGGCGCCAGGAACGTGCCCACCCTCAACACGGTTTCGGCATGCGCCACAGTCGGCGCCGCAGTCATGGCGAGGACGCCGGCGATTATCGCAGTTGCGGCAGTCATTGGGTTCTTCACGGGCTGTCGCTCCTTCAGTTGGTTTCTTCCTTCGCGGTGTCGCTTCCGCGCGACCCATCCTCATGCGCCTCAGAGGCAAGCTTCATGCGCAACGAAACCTTGTCGGTCTTGCCGATGGCAGTTTTCGGCAGCGCTTCCAAAAAGCGATACTCCCGCGGCCACTTATACTTGGTCAGATGCTGGGCCACCGCGTCCCGCAGTGAGAGCTCGTCAAGTCCCGGGTCCGAAGGGACGACTGCCGCGAGCAAAGCCTCGCCTCGGTACGCGTCGGGTATGCCAATCACCGCGGCATCCGCCACGCCGGGATGGGCAAACAGAACCTCTTCCACCTCGCGCGGATAGATGTTGTAGCCGGCGCTGATCACGAGTTCTTTCTTGCGATCCACGATGGAAAGAACCCCATCTTCGCAAAGGGTTCCGATGTCGCCCGTGTAGAGCCAACCGTCGCGAAGCGTCTTGGCGGTTTGCTCTGGCGCGTTGCGGTAGCCTGACATGATTTGCGGCCCACGCGCCCGGATTTCACCGGGCTCTCCAGGCGGGCACTGGCGTGTCCCAGTGTCCAGGTCGACGATTTCAACCACTGTGCCAGGCACCGCGCGCCCAACCGTACCCGGCTGACGCGGCCCATCGATGGCATTATAGGTGAGAACAGGACCCGCCTCGGTCTGGCCGTAGCCTTCGCAGATCGGGCAGCCGGTCACCTCCTCCCAGCGCTTGAGGGTTTTTACGGGCAGCGCGGCTGAACCGGAGGACGCAACGCGCAGTGCCGAAAAATCCGTGCTGGCAAAGCATTCGTCGCGCATGAAGCCCAGAAAGGCGGTTGGGCTTGCTGACAAAAAGCCGATCCGCTCCCGCGCAATGGTCTGAAGCAGCGGGCCGGGAGCAAACTTTTGCGCAAGGTGCAGCGTGCCGCGCACCGCAGCCGAGAGATAAAGCCCCATGGCGGTGGCGTAGACGTGGAAGAGTGGTGTGACGGCAAGCACCGCCTCTCCGTCAAGCGCCGGCACCAGCACTTGCCGTTGCGCAACGTTGATCGCCACCGCTTTGTGGGTGAGGTTGACGCCCTTCGCGCGCCCGGTTGTTCCGCCAGTGTATTGAAGCGTGGAGAGCGCATCTGACGGCGGCAGTGTCAGCCCGCCCTCTGCCTTTTGGGCGCCGATCAGGCGGCTTCCCGGGCCAACCGGACGCCGCGCAACATGTGGCGCGGCCGTGCGCACCAATCCGGCCCTGTCCGCATCGTGGATGATGAGCGAAGGCGCAGCATCGGCAAGAATGGGCCTCAATTCCGCCGTTGTGTACGCCGGGTTGAGGGGGACCACCTGCGCGCCGGCACTTTGCACTGCGAACATCGCCACCGCGGCATCGGCAGAATTCCCCATCAGCATGGCAACGCGATGCCCGCCGCCAATTCCGCGCGCCACAAGATCGGCCGCGAGCGCCGTCACCGCACCTGCGACCTCAGCGTAGCTAAGCCGATCAGGACCGCAGACCAACGCCAAACGATCGGGCGCCGTCCGCGCCGCTTCGTCAAGAAGATGAACGACGCTTTCCCGCGGTTCGGTGGCCGGCCGCGTCATGCGTCTGACACCCGCACGATCACGGCCATGGCGCTGTCACCGGCGGCACAGCCTGCAAAAAGGCCGACGCCGCCGCCGCGCAGGGCAAGCGCTTCGATAAGTTCGATGATGGCGCGCAGTCCCGTGGGCCCTTGGGGGTGGCCCCAAACTAGCGAACAGCCAAAATCGTTGAACGACATCACATCGATGCCGAGCGCGCGCGCCAGGACAATGTCATTGACCACGAAGGGGTTGTGGGTCTTGACCGCAGCAAGGTCCTCGGCCTTCACCCCGGCCGCGTCCAAAGCCCTGGCTGCCGCTGGGATCGGTGCGGCCG
This sequence comes from Pseudomonadota bacterium, assembly GCA_039178655.1. Lineage (GTDB taxonomy): Bacteria > Pseudomonadota > Alphaproteobacteria > Rhizobiales > Amorphaceae > Acuticoccus. The sequence goes on from JBCDFB010000220.1 coordinate 2,438, forward strand.
GCATGTGAGCTGCTTTCACCCGTGCCTGACCAATCCCGAGGATTTCCACAAGGATGCCAGGGTCGGCCGACAACTCGGCAGCGCGCTCGCGTTTAGCCACGAAAATCCCTGCGTTCCCGTCCGCAGGATGGGTCTGCCCTGCATGCGTCACGGTCCCGCCCTCACGCACCGGCCGGCGGGCGCGGATGGCATCCTTGCGCGCGTCATGGACGCCCTCGTCACCGTTGAGATGCCCGGCAATGTTGCGAAAGGCCTTGTCTGGCACCTCAAACGGCAACGTCATGTAGCGCCGCTGGAAGGCGCGGTCATCACGCAGTGCGTCGCGATACTGTTCGTAGCGGCGGATGGTGACGTCGTCCTGCTCTTCCCGGCCGACACCGTGTTCAGCGGCGACGTTCTCCGCTGTGTCGATCATGGCGCACCGGGCAAACGGGTCGTGGGAGAAATTGTCGAGCACAAACGATTCGTGCGCGCCTGCCCCGCCAGGCCCGGCGGCGGACGGGTAATAGATTTGAGGCCCGTTGGAGACACGGTCAGCGGCAATGGCGAGCGCGACGGACGCGTCGCCCCTTAGAACCTCATCCCGCGCCACCGCGAGGATCCGCGCGCCGGTCGCACACGCCTGGGAAATGGTTGGGCCGGCAACGGACGGGGCCGAAAGCTCGCCGAAGAGCCATGGCGCACCGTAGAAGCTACCTTTTTGCGGGATAGTGTTGCCCAGCACGCCAAAGTCGATGGCAGCCGGATCGATGTTGCGGGCTGCCAGGGCCCCTTTGGCAACTTGCGCAGCGAAGCGGATGGCGTGAAGCTCGCAGAACGAACCCTGCCAACGGGAAAAGGGCGTGCTCCACCACGCCCCGTATGGCAAGACCGCCGCCGTCAAACCGCTCCGCCGTCGTCCATCGCGCTCCGCGCCCCCATCTCGAGGCAAAGAGCTAGCGCCATTAAGCTTGTCGGCAATTGGTTTAAGTCTAAAGTTTTTACGGCCGCTCGAACGCATCGCCCCATCACCAGCGAAGCCATGAAACAGCCAGCCAGGCTCAAAGGCGAAGGATCAGATCAGGGATGTGAATGCTTCAGGGGATGTCAAAGGTCTGACTTCCATCACGCAAATATTTCTGAGTTTATGTTCGTCGAGAGGCGGATCTCACTCACGCTCACCTCCACAAATTCGATCAGATCGACGTATCCAAGACGAGTGTAAAGCTGAATTACGGCGCCTGGTATGCGCTTGTCGGCTTGAGACAACCGTAACGGTGACATGGTACGCAGCTGATTTGCTTGCTCTGGCAACGCTTTGAACTTTGACGTTATAGCTTCCAAATCAATGCCATGGCGCAGTGGATCAAAGCCGAAGACGACCAGCTTCGTCTGAGGTTGCGCATCAAAGCGCGGCGGGCTGACGGTCAACGTGCAGTGGGTTTGGCCCATCGCAAGCATCACCGGCAGCGCGTTTGGCGGCGAGAGGTCGACGCTGATTTGGCGAACGTTTTCCGCCGCCCGCGCATGAACGATGCGTTCTGCCAGCGCTGAGATGAAGACCATGCACACTCCAGCTGTCCACATGCATTTGCCGTGGGGCCGGATGATCTGGCGAAGCTCGCCATCGTGCATGATGCATTTGCACTACAATGGGCTTGAAGCTTCGACTTTTCTAAGTTGTCCGGTAACTGCTTGCGCCGGCGCGGTTCAGAGGCAAAGCATCAAGCGCGCGGCCAGAAGCCTGCGGTAACCTAAATGATGCCTGAGAAGCGACGCACCACGTCAGCCTGCCGGCGAACGCCGAGTTTTGCCATCGCAGCGGCAAGTTGGTTGCGCGCCGTATTATGCGAAATGCCGAGTGCATCGGCCGCCGTCCGCACATCGTCACCGGCAAGAAGACGTCCCACAACCCGCTTTTCGGCCGCGGTGAGACCATAGACAGTACCGAGCGTTTTCACATCCTGAATGCGGGTGTCGTCCATGCGTTTGAGAAAGACGAGGACGCTGCCCATCGGCAAGTTCGCATAGGAACGCTGCAGAGTGCTGACCAGCGCTTCAGGCTTGGACAGGCGCACCGCCTGCGCCAATACGACAACGCCTTCACTGTCTTTGAAGGCAAGTAGGTTTGCCGGTTGCTTCTCCGCCTTGAGCGAACGCACCAAAGCGCTCAGCCCCTCATCAAGGACATCGAGCCGTGGGGCTGCCACAAAGCCGAGACCGCGGCGGGGCCGGATGCGCAAGATCCGCTCCGCCTCAGCATTGCAATCGACGATCGCGCCATCGGCACTCGCCAAAAGCGCGCCTGCAGCAATGGAATGGATGAGATCGTGCTGCGCCTGTGTCGCAGCGGCAAAGCGCGAATGCCGCAAACGGAACACGCGCCTGTAGTGGGGCTGCAGGTGCGCCAGCATGGCGTGGAGCCGGCTTTCCACCCGGGCCTGATATCTGTTGGACATGGTCGTCGTAATGACGGGGGACCCGTGCCCCTCCTCCCCCACGCCGATCATGTAGCGATTGCGTAAGTCATTCACATTTTTATTGAAATCATTATAAAATTCAGATTTCAGATATGAGTGCTCACTCACGTGTTCGAAAATACTCAATGGCCCATTAGACTGAAAAAGATGCTTCAATGGCCACGCGTAATCAATCAGAGCATAGTATTCTAAGTAGTCATTTGTTTGCGCGCCACCGATACCCTCAAAAACGGGAACTGCAGTCGCGTCGGGTGCGGCCGCAAATACGAGGGCGGTCAGCCCGTCGACGTTAATACGCTGTAGGGTAGTGATATGGTGTTCGAAAACAGCATCATCAAAGACGGCGTCGTATGCCGTCTCAGTCAGCCTTTCTAGGATCGGATCTTCGATCATACACAGTGATCTCGGTCGGAAATGCCAGATCACCGCAGTTTAGACAAATTTTCACTGCCAAAAAGCCATGTTATGGACCGGACACATGC
>JBCDFB010000221.1:0-5363 GCA_039178655.1 Pseudomonadota bacterium
CACGCCGACCAGCAGGATGGCCGGCAAAACGATCCCGCGCATGCTCGTCGGACGCGGCCATCCCAGAAACTTAGATTTGGGACTGGCGCTTTGGGGAGCGTCGGCAGTGTTGGCGGCGGCGATGAGATCTGCCCACCGCGCACTCGCCGCGCCAACGGCAAAGCGCGTGGTTCCGATGCTCACGATGTCGAGCTGGTCGATATCGCGCCACTCACCCTCGCCGGGTGAAAGCTCCAGCCCTGTCGACGTGCGCACGGCCCCTGTCCCAGCCTTCAGCGCAAGCGCGCCGCCATCAAGGCGCAGGTGCGCGTGACCCGGTTGCAGGGCGAGGTCGATGAACTGCAGATCGTCGTCCGGCCCGTTGCCAAGGACGTACTCTCCTTCGTCCAACTCAATTTCAACACCGTTCTGGGTTCCATTTAGAACCTTCAGCACGGTCTCAGAACTGGGGCGGACCATGGATCATCCCTTCCCATGCCGCATCAGCGGCGAAGTCGGCCAAGCGTTCTCCAAATGACTGAACGCTCAACGACATTTATTGACGCCGCGCTGACCAGCCTGTGCCCTTTAGCACAGGGCCGCAGCGAAAAGTGCGGGATGCCCAAGTCATGGGCATAGGACACGTGTGCAGCACCAGGGATTGTTTACGAGGCAAGCGAGACGAAGGGGGTCCGTTCGTCTCAATGGGATCCGTTGGCCGATCCGGTGATGAGAGGATGTCTTCGTTTGATTTTAGCTGACGACACTACGAAGCGTTTCTTGATGGTTTCAGGCGTCGGCGCTTGGGGACGGCTACTTCAGCAGCAGCCGCAGACGGGCATGGAATGAGATCGCGAACAAACCGCCTTTGGCTCGCTGCGCCAACGCTCGCCCTCGCTCTCGCGGTCAGCGCCTGCAGCAACTCCTCCATCGTCTCAAATTTGACCGCGCGCGACGTGAACGCGAACACCACCGTCAACCCGATCTTCGCGAACTCGAAGAAGGGGCCGCAGGGCTTTATCCGCACGGACCGCATCAATGAGGGTCCGCAGCAGCGCCGCGCCCGACGCCAGGCGAACGACTACGAGACGTCGATCACGGACGATATCGTGCGCGGCGGCGCATCCATTATGGAGACTGCGTCGGGTCGACCGGGCTTCAATCCAAACCAACAAGTCTCTCTCAACTTTGACAACGAGCCGCTGCGCAACGTGCTGCAACGCATTCTTGGCGGTATCTTGCAGGTCAACTATGTGGCCGATCCTGGGATCCAGGGCGCTGTCACGTTGCGGACGGAGCGGCCGATCCCGCTGTCTCAGGTCATTCGCGTGTTGCAGGACATCCTGGCGCGGAACGGACTGGCGATCCGGCTCATCAACGGGGTCTATCAAGTGGGCACGGCGAGCCAACTCGATGTGCTTGAGGCGAATGCGAGGAGCGGCAAACTCGGACAAGACACGACCAGGGTCGTGCGCTTGACCCGCGGCAGGGCGGCAACGTTGGCGGAGGCGATCGCACCGGTTCTGCAGTCGGGCATCACCGCGCATCCCTACGAAGATACAAATGCGCTCATCTTGGAGGGTAACCCCGACGATTTTCCGGCCGTCGAGCGGCTGATCAAGACGCTGGTCGACACCGGTATTGCCGAACAGCGCGTGGCGGTTTTGCAGCTGCGCGAGAGCCCGCCTGATCAAGTCGCGCGGCGCATCACTGAGCTTTATGCCTCACTCGGCCGGGCGCCGGTGACGGTCATCCCACTCGCCGAGCGCCAGGCGGTCATGGTCGCAAGCCCGTCCCGCGCAGCCATTAACGACGTGCGCCGCTTGGTGCGCGAGATCGACATTGACCTGCGCGACAGCGTCTCGCTCCGTGTCCTCCAGCTGACGCATCTTCAGGCAGCCGAGGTTGCCAGCCAGCTCTCGTCGGTGTTTGGCGGCCAGCCGCCGGCTCCGGACGCGCAAGCTGCGGCCACTGGAAACAACCGCTCAAACATCATCCAGTCCGGTGTTGAGCTTGCGGAGGCAGGTGGGGTCGACGTGCGCACTGGCGAGACTGCAACCTCCGTCTTGGCCGAGAATGAAGTAAATCAGAACACCGAGGCGGCGGCACAAACCGCACCCCAGGCGACGGCGCGAATTGCGAACGCCGCGATCCAAATCACGCCGGACACGCGCAACAACGCGCTCCTCATCCGCTCATCCTTCGAGACGTTCAGGCGCATCCGAGAGGTGGTCCGCGCGCTCGACGTGCCGATTGGCCAGGTGGTGATTGAGGCAAATATCCTGGAGGTCGACCTCAGCGACGAGCTGTCGCTCGGCGTGCAGTTCTTCCTCCAATCGAACGACTTTACGCTCCGCTCCTCGCGGTTCGCTGGCGGCGTCACCGACCCCGGCGGGGCGGGCGCCGTTGCGATTGTCAACGCTGATTTCGGTGCGGTCACGTTCGATGCGGTGATCAACGCGCTGCAGGCGGTCACGAACGTAAAGGTTCTGTCTTCACCTTATGTAACGGTGGTGAACGGCGCGACTGCGCGGCTTTCGGTCGGAGATCAGATCCCCTTCACCACCGCCTCGCAGACGTCTCAGTCGTCCGGCACGGTGACCGTGACACAAGAGATCGAGACCCGCGACGTCGGCGTCATCCTGACCGTGACGCCGAACATTCGACCTGACAACAGCGTCCTCCTCACGATCGAGCAGGAAGTCTCATCGGCCCGCCAGTTCGCGGGTGGCGGATCGGAGGAGACGACCAACCCCGTGATCGCTCAGCGCAACATTACATCGCAGATCACTGTCGATTCGGGGGTGACGGCGCTCTTGGGTGGGCTGATCATCGACCGCGCGCAGGACAACGAGACGGGCGTTCCTGTGTTGCGACGGATTCCGATCATCGGGAATGCGTTCAAGCAGAATACGAATACTCAGGGCCGTTCGGAACTGCTGGTCCTGATCACGCCGCGCGTAGTGCGCACGTCGCATCAGCTGGATCAGCTGACGCGGCAGCTCCGTTCCTTTACCGCCGGCGTCGGCCCTTCGGCCTTTAAGAACTGACCCGGCCGCGGCGACACCGCCGGCGAACTGGGGTGCTGAACTTAAACGTCGATCCTACGGCGCGGGCGATCGCCGTCGTCGGGCGGTTCGTGGCGTCCGGCGATCTCTGCGACGAGTGATGCGGCGTCGATTTGCGACAGCAGCGTTTTGAGCGGTCCGTCGGCGAGCTCGCGCACCAACGTGGCGAGGGCGCCCAGTAGGGCGAGCAAGGCGCGGGTGGTTTTTTTGTCCAACCGGTAGGCGGCCTTACGCAGCTCGACGATCACCGCAGCGTTGGGCGAGAGCGCAATGATGTGAGCGATGAGTTCAGGGTCGGCGAACGGCACGTCGAGGCTGTCGGTCACATTCTTAAGGTCAGCGGCCGTCCATGCCGTTGTGCTGGCTGGGCCGGGGAGGGGCGTTTGGGGCATGATCCCGCCCGCAATGTCGCTCGCCGGCACGCTGGGGAGGACCGGCGGCGTCAAGCCGCCGAGAGCGTCGGGGACTGGGAGAGCGCGAGGCCGGATGAGGTCACCGATGGCTTGTAGCTCGCCGGGGGTGCCTGCGACGTTTGCTCCGGCGCTTTGATTGCGCCCCAGCAAGGTGTTCGCGGCGGTGACGAGATCGTCCACGCTGGAGCCGCTTGTGCCCGTGACGCGCGGGGAAACCCAGAGACCGACCAATTCTTCGAGGGCATCGCGAAGGAGCGGATCTTGGGGCGCGGGGGGCTCCATGCGGGGGCGCCGGGCGAGGCGTTAGGCGCTGACGGTGAGCGGCGCGCGGCGTTGGAGCGCAACCTCGAAGCGCTCCATCTCGCGGGCCATGCCGTCGGGCAGCTCTGCGGTGCGCCCCTTGAGCGCGGCCAAGTGGGTCCGCGCATCGTCGAACGCCTCCTCGCGCATGGCGATTTCTAGGAGGTGGAAGTGGGCGACGGGCCAGTCCGGCCGGAGTTTGAGCGCATTGGCGCAGGCCACACGCGCCTTGCCAAAGGCTTCGCGCAATCTGAGGCAAACTGCATAGCCAAGCCAGTGATCGGGGTTATCGCCGGCGAGGATGCACAGTGTGCGAAAAAGCTCCTCGGCGCGCGCGTAGCGGCCGGCGTTGAAGGCCGTGAAAGCCTGCGCGTAAAGGTGGGCGATTGCGCTTTGCGACAAGCCGAGCGCCGCCTGCAACGAGGCGCCCTCGTCGAGCCGGCGCACCAGCTCCACCGTAGCCGGCTTGCTTGCGGCCGCCACCACCGTGAGGAGCCCTTCGAACGCGTCGCGATCAAGCCCGAACGCGCGCCGGATCAGGCCCTCATCTCCACCAGGCGGCTCGGCCGATGCGCGAGCGTCGAGCCCGCCGGTGGTGGCGGCATCGGTCACTGAAGCTTGCCCAGAAGCGCTTGGCATTCGGCAAACAGGGTGCCCATGCGAGCCTGTTTTGCAAAGCTTGCGGCATCCTCAAGGTCTTCTTTCGCTTCCGCAATCAGACCAAGCTCCAAGCACGCCCGAGCGGACCAGTAGTAGCCTTGGGGGTTATCCGGCGTGCTCGCGACGACGGCGGAGGCGGCCTGCAGCGCCGCAGACGGGGTTCTCGCCGCCAGCGCGCTTTCGGCGAGGCCGATCTGGTAGGGCACGTTTTGCGGGTCGAGCAGAACGAGGAGGGCGTAGGCGCGGAAGGCTAAGGCGGTATCGCCATCGCCGAGCGCCCTCTCTGCCATCTTGGCGATGGCGATCAGGTCTTGGTCCTTAAGGCCGAGCGTCTCAGGTAGTTCGCCCGAGAACGCGGCCTCAAATGCGGACTTTGGATCCAACGCGACGGGTAGAGCGTCGATGAGTGTCATCCTCGTTTCCCTCTTCCCACCTTACGGACGAAAAATCATGGCAGCGTCCACGTCGGCTGATGTGCCGGCGACGGCAACGGGCGCTGCGGGTCTGCGCGACGACAGCTTTGGGCCGTGGATCATCACCTGCTCCAAGACGTCCTCCACGGCGTGTTTCAGGTCCTGTCCCTGGCGTTCGGCATCGTGGCGATCACTCAGCGAGACCATTGCAGTGGCAAGCACCGCCTCGCCGTCAAAGGTCAGCGCGGCCCGGTTGTCGGCGGTGAGGGCAAACGCCTCACGAAGCAGTGCCTCCACATCTTGCGAGCGGGCGGGCTCCTCCTCGGCAAGAACCCCGACGGGGGCGCTGACCAGTATCGCGCTGCCGTTGGGGCTTTGCGTCAGCGCCACAGGCACATCGTCAACGCTCATCGTGTGCGCCACGCCGACCTCTGAGGCGAGGGGCGCTGGCAGATCGATGACGCCGTAGAGTGCGTCGACGGCGAAGGCGAAGCGGTCATCGTCCATGGTGGCCTCAGCCTCCCATGCGG
>JBCDFB010000222.1:0-5351 GCA_039178655.1 Pseudomonadota bacterium
CTTGAAGCCATAGACAATGCCAAACGACACCTAAGGCAGCCCCTCAGCCAAGCTGAAATGCTGAGGTCAAAGTATTTGCTGGCGCTTGAAGGCAACGATGTTGCAAGCGGGCTCAAGTGGATGCTGCTGTCGAACTCCGCGGTGCTGATGCCGGCGCCGCGCATCGTGAGCTGGGCCTGCGAAACCGAGCTGCGGCCCTTCGTCCACTACGTCCCCGTCAGCCCGGACCTCACCGACCTTGAAGCGGTATTCCACTGGTGCCTTCAAAACGAGGATCTTTGCAAAACCATCGCCGAGAACGGCCGCGTATTCGCCGAGGTCTTCATGGATGAGGCTCAGGAGCGGGCGCTCACGCAAGAAACACTCCACGCATACCTCAAGTCGGTCACGCTGGTCCTGCCGCAGAAGCATCGCAAACGCTGACTGTGAGGAGTGGCTCCAGCCTGGCGCCTACCTTACGCCGAACTGGTCGTCAAAGGCGTAGCCCGCGCCGCGCACCGTGCGGATGGGGTCGCGCACCCGGCCGCGATTGATGGCTTTCCGGAGCCGGCCGATGTGGACGTCCACAGTGCGCTCGTCCACGTAAACGTCTCGCCCCCACACACCATTCAAAAGTTGCTCGCGCGAGAAGACGCGGCCGGGGGACTGCATCAAGAATTCCAGCAAGCGAAACTCCGTCGGTCCCAAATGGACTTCGCGGTTGGCACGGCGGATGCGGTGGGTGGTGCGGTCCAGCTCAATGTCGCCGGCAGTAAGAAGCGTCGACACCACTTCCGGTTTGCTCCGCTTCAAGATGTTGCGGATGCGGGCGATAAGTTCGGGCGTCGAGAAGGGTTTGGTGATGTAGTCGTCAGCGCCGGTGGCAAGGCCGCGGATGCGCTCGGTCTCTTCGCCCCGCGCCGTCAGCATGACGATGGGCAAATTCTCAGACTGGGGGCGCGAGCGAACGCGCCGGCATAGCTCAATCCCAGACAGGCCGGGCAGCATCCAATCGAGGATCAGAATGTCGGGAAGCTGCTCCAAAAGGCGCAGTTCCGCTTCATCGCCCCGTGAACAGCTTTCCACCTCATAACCTTCAGCTTCAAGATTATAGCGCAGTAACAGGGTGAGCGGTTCCTCATCCTCCACGATCATCACTCGCGGCACGGCTGAACTCTTTGTTTTCGTGAAGCCGCGGTTTGGGTTGGGCACCGAGCTATCCTCAAGACCTTGCATGAAAAGCGCTCCGCGTAACGTTGCTGACTATTCACCCCGTTCAATCATTCCGATGAGGCGATACCAAGGTAGCTCGCCGGCAGATAAGCAGAGTTGTCGGCCTTGATGCGGGCTTCGGCCGGCTGCTCACCCGTAATCACGTAGTGGATGCTCTCGGCGATATTGGTGGCGTGGTCCCCGATGCGCTCAATATTCTTGGCGCAAAACAAGAGGTGAGCGCACGATGTGATATCGCGCGGGCGCTCCGCCATGGAGGCAAGCAACTCGCGAAAAATCGAGGTGTAGATGGCGTCCACCTCATTGTCGCGGCTGCGCACATCAAGTGCGGCGGTAAGGTCCTGACTTGTGAAGGCGTCCAGAACGCTCTTCAGCTGCTCAAGCGCAATCTCCGACATGTGCTCAAGCCCAAGGGCTACGCCGGACGGTTGGTCCGCTCCGTCAATGGCAAGCACGCGCTTGCCATTGTTTTTTGCAAGATCACCGACGCGCTCAAGGTCGGAGGAGATGCGCAGCGCGGCAACCAGCTCACGCAGCGGCTTCCCGGACGGGCGATGGGACGCAATGAGCTCGATGGCGTGGTTCTCCACCTGCCGCTGCATCGCATCGATGCGGCGATCCCCCTCCACCACTGCGGCGGCCAATCCAGGATCGACTTTGACCAGGGCGTTGACGCTGTCCATGAACATGCGCTCCGCGAGCCCGCCCATTTCAGCAATTTCACCAGCAAGCCGGCGAAGCTCCAGCCCCTGATCCCTCACGACGGCGTTCACACTCACTCTCCTTCGCCGCTAAAGCGACATACAACATATACGCTCAGCAAAATTTCGCGATTACCCAAAAACGCCGGTGATGTACTGGCGCGTGCGCTCTTCCTTCGGATCGTGGAAGATAGTCTCAGTCGGTCCCTCTTCCACCAAGTAGCCAAGGTGAAAGTAGCACGTCTTCTGGCTCACCCGCTCGGCCTGGGACATGGAGTGGGTGACGATGACGATGGTGAAGTTCTCCCGCAATTCGTGGATAAGTTCCTCAACCGTGCCGGTCGCGATGGGATCAAGCGCAGAGCACGGTTCATCCATCAAGATCACTTCCGGGCTGACCGCGATGGCGCGGGCAATACAAAGCCGCTGCTGTTGACCGCCCGAAAGGCCGGTGCCGGGCTCACCAAGCCGGTCCTTCACCTCGTTCCAAAGGCCCGCGCGTTTCAGGCTCGATTCGACGATCTCGTCGAGATGATTTTTGTTTTCCGCCACACCATGGATCTTCGGCCCGTAGGCAACGTTCTCATAGATCGACTTGGGGAACGGGTTCGGTTTCTGGAACACCATGCCGACCCGGGCGCGCAGCAGCACCACATCGCGCGAATGGTCGTTGAGGTCTTCGCCATCCATATCGATCCGGCCGGTGACGAGGCAGCTCTCGATGGTATCGTTCATGCGGTTAAAGCAGCGCAAGAAGGTGGACTTGCCGCAACCCGATGGACCGATGAAGGCCGTCACCGCGCGGTTGGGGATCTCCATCGAAACGTGATGGATGGCCCGCTTGTCGCCATAGTCCACGGACACGTCCCTGGCATCGATCTTGGCTTCCAGCGGCGTCTGGAACGGCCGGCGGATGGTCTCGAACCTCAGGTCGTGGTCCTTCGTGTCGCCGTGCTCTTCCTGCTGCTTTTCGAGGGCAGCCACTGTCGTTGCGGCAGCGTGTTCCGCGTCGGCGTTCGGTTGCAACTGGGTACTCATGGGGCCTTCCTAAGGGTCTGTTGGCCGATCACCAGCGCCGCTCGAAACGGTGACGCAGGAAGATTGCGATGGCGTTTAAAAGGATCATCACCGCCAAAAGCACGATGATGGTGGCCGAAGTGCGCGCCTCGAAGAAATTGCGAAGCTCATTGCCCTGCCACAAGTAGATTTGCACCGGCAGCGCGGTGGACTGTTCCATGGGCGTGCCGGGAACCGTTGCCACAAAAGCTTTCATGCCGATGAGGAGGAGCGGCGCGGTCTCGCCCAGCGCCTGCGCCACGCCGATGATGGCGCCGGTCAGCATCCCGGGCATGGCAAGCGGTAAAGTGTGGTGGAACATGGCCTGCATCGGCGACGCCCCGATGCCGAGGGCTGCTTGCCGGATTGATGGTGGCACCGCCCTGAGCGAGGCCCGAGAGGCGATGATCACCGTCGGCAACGTCATGAGTGACAGGACGAGACCGCCGACGAGCGGCGCCGACAATGGCAGGCCGAACGCATTGATGAACACCGCGGCGCCGAGCAGCCCGAACACGATGGACGGCACCGCCGCAAGATTGTTGATGTTCACCTCGATGAGATCGGTAATGCGGTTCTTGGGCGCAAACTCTTCCAAGTAAACCGCTGCCATGACGCCCACTGGGACGGCCAAAAACATCACAATCAGCATCATCATGATGGAGCCGACGATGGCGCCCAAAAGGCCAGCGGTCGCGGGGGAGGAACGAGAATCGACGTTGGTGAAGAGCACGGAGGCAAAGTCCATGCTGATGACGCCCCGTTCGAAAAGCGCGTCCGACCACTCCTGCTGCAATGGTGACAGCTGTTGCATGCGCTGGGGCAGATCGCGGTCGATATTGCCCTTCAACCAAACGTCCACGTTGGCGGCGGCCACCAGCGACATGGGAACGGTGGTGCCGATCACCGAAGGATCCTCGATCACCATGTCGCGGATGCGCACCCGCTCGCCGCTGGCCACCATACCGATGGCATCGCGCGCATTGTCGGCGGCCGCTGGAACTTCCGCGGCGATGGCGTTTTGAACGATGCGGTTCCAGTTCACGAAAACGAGCCGCCGCTGCCATGACAGGAGCGCCTGCTCAAAGTCCGCGTCGGACTGGCCAGCCTCCTGGACGGGCTTTTCGGGCACGTTGATGATGGTCGGATCGAACGTGACATTGAGGTGGATGGTCGCCTGCGTGAACGCCGGCAAGCCCCTCGACAAGATCGAGCCGAACAGCATCGCCACCAGCCCGATGCCAATCAGGATGGCGAACAGGCCGAACGATTTGAAGATCGCCTCCGACCGGCGCCGTCTACCCAGCGACGCCTCAACAACGCTGCGGCTCGACTTGCCCTTGCCGGCGGAGTATTCGCGAGGATCTGCGGTGACTGCCATTCAACCTACTCGTATTGCTCGCGATACTTCTTGACGATGTAGATGGCCACAACGTTCAGGCAGAGCGTGATGACGAAGAGCGTGAGCCCCAGCGCGAAAGCCACCAGCGACTGGGGCGATGCAAAGTCCGTGTCGCCGGTGAGCTGGTTCACAATCGTCACCGTCACCGTGGACACCGCTTCGAACGGGTTGGCGGTGAGCACCGGCGAATTCCCCGCGGCAAGCACGACGATCATCGTCTCCCCCACCGCACGGGACACTGCCAGAAGGAACGCGCCGACAATGCCGGGAAGCGCCGCTGGCAAGATGACCTTGCGGATGGTCTCCGACTGGGTGGCGCCGAGCCCATAGGACCCGTCGCGCATCGCCTTGGGGACCTGGCTGATGATGCCGTCGGACAAGGATGACACGAACGGTATGATCATGATCCCCATCACCACACCTGCCGTGAAGGCGCTGGTGGCCATGATGTTGAGGCCGATCGCATCACCCACCGCCGAAAACAGCGGGCCCACGGTGAAAATCGCGAAGATGCCGTAAACGATCGTGGGGATGCCTGCGAGTACCTCAAGCAGCGGCTTTGCAAAAAAGCGAAACCTTGGCCCAGCATATTCGGAAAGGTAAATCGCCGACATCAATCCAATGGGCACGGCCACAAGCATCGCGATGATTGTGATCATGATGGTGCCCCACAGGAGCGGGATGAGGCCGAACTGGCCCTGGTCCTCGCTGCCCACTGTGGCAAAGCGCGGGTTCCATTCGGTGCCGAAGAGGAAGCTCAGCGGGTCGACGTATGTGAAGAAGCGGATCGCCTCTGACAGGACCGACAAGACGATGCCCACGGTGGTCAAAATCGCGATCGCAGAACAGGTGATGAGGACGATCTTGACCATCCCCTCCACACGGTTACGGGCCCGCAGCACCGGCGAGATTTTCGACCGCGCGATGGCCGCGCCGATGGCCCCGGTGGCCGCCGCCAGCGCAATGAGCGCAAACCAGGC
>JBCDFB010000223.1:0-5330 GCA_039178655.1 Pseudomonadota bacterium
CGATCGCCTCAATGGCGAGCGGAGGGCTGGCAAGGGCAAACGCCCAGCGTGTGTAGCGCCCCGGAAACTCATAGCTTGAGGTGAATGCCGCACCGCGTTCCGTATCAAGGCGGGTGATCCACGTATCGAGCGCGTGGGCGTAGTCGATCTCGCGATCACGGCGGAGTACCTCTACGCCGCCGTGGGTCATGAAACTGGTCGCGCTCATAGGCCTGCGGTGTTGCCCCGTTGCCGGTCCGGGCACGCTGAGGGTAAGGCGGAGCCCCTGTCAACGCGCGCCTGGATCGCGCGCTGCACTCAAATCACAAATGGTATTGGGTTGAGTGCGTCTTGCGATTTCGGTCCACTCTGCAGGCCGAGTGCGACAGGAAGATCATAAAGACGCCCCGGCCCGAATTGGGGATGCCAATCCCGCAGTTGCGGCGACACCGCCTTGACCACCGGGATTTGAAACTCAGGCCGGGTCAGATCAGCGAAGTAAACGTCGATGGAGGCCCGCAAAAGCGCGGCAACCAGCGCTTCGTGGGTGGTGTCAGGGCGAAGCGGTGCTTCCTCGGTTCCGCGCAGGTAGCCGACGTCAAACACATTCGTCGCGTCAGACCACTTCAGCAGCGGCGGGACCGGGGGTGGGTCATCCCCTTCCTGCGCGGCGCGCATGTGTCCCAGCGCGATTTCCCCCTGCAGCATTTCCAAGGTTGCTGCGCACAACGCGCCTGCGCGCTCCAGCCCGTAGGCTGCGCCAATGGCCGGACGGGTCCCATCCCGCCGCGCGGAGATGGCCACCACCGCATGGCCAGGCAAATCGGTGGCCAGCGCCAGCCAGTAGGTGCCGCGTGCCCGCCCTCCCAGCCATTGGCTCAGGTTGATCGGCAACACATCGCTCACAACTTCCGCGGGAACTCGTGGCATGGGCAACCCGTTGTACCACCAGGCGGCCACCGCATCGCGCTCCACCAGCTCCCAAACAGCGTGCCGTTCGGCGCCGGCGATAGTGTCCCGCAGCGCGGCGCCGGTGCTCGTTGAGAACATGCTGCCGAGGCCCAGGCGCGCGTCCTCTCCGAACAAAACAGCGGTCGCACTCAGAAAAACTTCACTCCCCTCGTCGAGCGGCCGGCCACTTATCCACAGATTGTCAACAGAGTTTCCACAATCGGAGATTGCAGTATAGTTCCCTTTTGCCTGCGCCGCAGTCATTTGCTCGGCACTATAGTTGGTGAGTTCGCGCACGCCGAAGCACCGTGCCGCAGGCTCTGGAGCTTCGATGACCCGCGGGTCCGCGCTGCCTTCTGTGATGAGGCAGGCCCTCTCGATGGCCTCAAAGGCCGCAGCGCGCTTGGCGCTGTCCCGCGTAAAGCCTCTGCCGCCAGCCGCCTGCCAGCCGGTGGACCACGCTGGCGCGGCCCCGCCATCCACCGGGAAAGCGATGAAAAAATAGGCAGGACAGTTGTGGATACCGGCCTGGATAAAGCGAAGCGAAAACACTTCACTTTCCGCGTTGAGCAGATGTAACTTCAAGTAGTCGCTGCGTAGGTCTTCAGCGTTCAGCCAGAGGGAAGGGTTTCTCGACATGTTCTACGAAGCAAAGATCGACTGTGACGCCTTTGATGTCGCGGAACATCTTGAAGGTATTGTTAAGCGTGAGCTGCGGGGTAAGCAAATGGCACGCATTGCCGTCAATCGTTCAGCAATTCCGGCAATTGGCAAAGCATTCGGTGAAGCTGCAAACGACCCAGAGAAGCGCGATGCTTTCCGCGCCGATCCGATCGCATACCTGCGCAACGCCGGCATCACCGAAGAGAGCCTCGACGGTCTGAACATCGTGCTCCACGAGGACAACGACGACACCGTCCACCTCGTGTTGCCCGGCTCGGTGGACGAGGGCCGTCTGAAAGCCAATGACCACGAGTACCTGAAGATGCTCGGCACCATGGCTGTGCTCGGCTGCCTGCGTCCGCTCAGCTGATCGTGTGCGGCGCGCCGGGTCTCCGTCACACGTGAGAAGGGTCGACGGCCACTCCGGCGCGCTCGAGCGAGCCAAACATGCGGCGGCGCTGGTCGTCGTCGCGGGCGACGTAGGATCGCGTGACCCAGCGCGCCAGCTCGCCCCGCGCCATGTTGACGCCGGGCATGCTCCGCCTGAGGGACTGATCGAGCTTTGCCCGCACTTCGGCGACCTTCGCGCGGTTGCCCCGCTCGTCATGGGCGGCGATGGCCAACAAAAGTGTGCCGGCGTTGATGGGGGCGCGGTCCAACTGGCGCAAACACTCGTCAGCATCGCCGGACATGTAAGCGATGGATGCGAGGTAGCCGTAGTAATATTGCGGGACAAACTGTCCAGCGAGCCTCATCGCACGCTCTGCAAGAGCTTGGCCTTTCTCCACCTGCCCGCTGTAGGCGTATGCCTCGGCGGCAGACACCAGGACGCGGCTGGAGCAGGGATTGAGCGCCATGGCGCGCTCAAAAGCGGGGATCGCCCGGTCGTGGTCGCGCTCATGGATGCTGAGCCAGCCAGTCATGACGTGGTTGAACGGCTCGTGCGGGTCGAGCGCCAACGCACGGCTCACACCCTGCTGTGCGCGGGCGAGCCCTTCCGCATCCATCATCGCCGTCGGGCTATACATGCGCTGCTTCAGCATGATCGCGCTGATGGACGAGTGTACCAGGCTGAGACGGCATCCATCGCTGTCGCGCGCCAGGTCCTCCAAAACGCTCAAGGCAGCCTGGTCACCTTCCATGGTGAACTGCTGCAATTCCTTGTAGGCGCCCAGCCAACGTCCAAAGGGAGACGATGTGCTCATCCCATCGTCATTCAAAATATCCTGTTCGATCTTGTTGATGGCGCCCGCGATCAGCACCTCGGCGCGCTGGCGATCTTGAAGCTGGTCGTAGGTGATGCCCACGCACGCGACAGTGTCGCCGCGACGGGTATTGATGCAGCGAAGGTAGACCGTGCGCCGATTAGGGTGGTGCCACAAGAGCAGCTTGTAGTCGTGCCTCATGCCCTCGCTGAGCTGGATGTGATGGATATCGTACCGCGGGACCCCCTGGTCATCGGTGGGGGGAAGCGGCTCGAAGCATCGCAGCGTCCGGTAGCGGGTGAGCTGACTCATCACCTCCGAATGGGCGAACGAGAAAAGGTCCGGGGCAGGGCGGGAGCCTGTCGGCGGCACCAACGCCACGGTCGGAATGCCGTGGTGACGGACCTGCGCTTTCTCGGCAACGCCGTTGGGGTCCGGGTGAGGTGGAGCCGGGGCGTGTGCGGTGCCAACGGCGTTCAGGCCGCGGGGAACGGGCAGCCCCGCAGCCTGCAAAGCCGCCGCGGTATTGCGGCCGACCCTTGCCGCGGCAGCCAGCTCGCCACGCTCGGTAAGCTTACCGACGAGGCGTTCGGCAGCATCGCTGTCAGTCGGGTCAATGCGCAGGATGAGTTCGCAAAGCGCAACGGTGACTTCCGAGTGCCCGGGTTTTTCCGCAAGGCGCGCCAGCCGCTCCTGCAAGTACCTGTGCACGTACGCAATGGTGGAGTGCCGGAACTCGCCGACCCACTCGTCGAATACAGGGTCGCCAATTTCCGAGCCGTCCAGCGGGACGCCGCCCCAAAGCGCACATGCCTCGCGGTAGGCGGGCGCGGTTCCCTTGCTGATCGCCTCGTGAAACTGCAGCAGGTCGATCCTCGCCGCATCATTCGCAAACCAGGCAGAGGTCCGGTTTTTCTCGATCAGCGTGGCGGCTCTGTCGTCGCGCCCCAAAGCGCTCAAGGCGGTGCGCAAAGAGGTTTTGGCGTTCGCCTCGCTCACTTCGCTCCACAGCATGCCGCTCAACTTGTCGCGGGAAATGCAGCGATTTCCGTGCGCGGCAAGATAAGTACACATTGCCTGCATCTTCCGCGTTTCGAACGTGACGGGACGGCCACCCACCGAGAACGTCGGAGGCCCCAAAAGACGGACAATTACGGTGCGAGCGCGTCGCATAACGTCGTCCCCATTTCTGAAGGTGCCCGATCTTGAGACCCTAAGACCGGACTGCCTACTCATCCACCTTGCCCGCCAATTGTTCCCAGCGGCACGTCGCCAACGGTTTGTTTCGTTGTGCGACTCGTTATTTCACGTTGGTTTCACGATCCCACAATACCTGTCTCATTCCGAGCGTCCAGAGACGATCCCGTGGAGTGAAGCATGGCAGCAGTTCATCCCTTGGCCCAGACAGCCGATGAGTGTTTTTTCGCCGCAGACGACCGCGCTGTTCTTGCGCGGCTTATCGAATACGCTCTTGCCGAAGCGATCAATAACGGTGAATTTGCGTGCGCCGCACAACTGCGCGGTGCACTTGACGCTTTAGAAGCGGGGACCCCCCGCAGCGCCGCCCCGTGCGGCCACCTGGAGTGTGCGCGCACCCTCGCGTCATAACCTGGTGTATTCACCGAAGTTCAATTTCTCGCGGTGATTTGCAACAATCCCCTTACTTCGCGCGTTTCCATCCTGAGGACAAGCGTTACCGTGTGTGTCTGGCCGGCCCTCAGCCCCGGCGCGGCATGTCCGTGGCATCCTTGCGAGTGAGCAATGCGTGATCCAGTAAGCTGTGACGACTTTGACCAAGCGACTGATTCAACGACGTATTTGTCAAGCGTGGGCGCGCGGGTCCGTGCCGCCAGAAAGCGTCGCAATCTTTCGCGAAGGGCACTGTCCGTGAAAAGTGGGGTGTCGGAACGCTTCATAGCCCAGCTCGAAGGCGGTCGCGGCAACATCTCCATCCTTCGTCTCAAAGCTATTGCCGACTCGCTTCAGATGGCCGTCATTGATTTCCTCGCCGACCGGCAAACCCCGTCGACGGTAACGCGGCCTTCAGTAGACACCTGGACCAACAACTCCCGCGCCATTGCTGAACTGTTTGAGTACGCGGATCCGCAAGACAAGGCGGCGATTGTCGATCTTTTGTTGTCATCCACACAGCGCCGCCGGGCGGCATAGGACCCGCAGTTCCGCACCAAGCGGCTGCGGCGCGGCAGCATTTGTCACTCTCTCACCATCCCGCTAAGCACACAGCGCTTCGTGGAGAGTGAACCGCATGGACGACGCCGAACTTCGGCCCCTTCTTGAACGCACCGCCGTGGGCGACCGCCAAGCGTTTCAAACCCTCTACGAAAAGGCCAGTCCGCGCCTCTTCGCGGTGAGCGTGCGCGTCCTGCAGGACAGGGCCGAGGCGGAGGACGCCTTGCAGGACGCGTTCATCAAAATTTGGCGATATGCCGAGCGCTTTCCCGTGTCCGGCGTGCGGGCGCAGACGTGGATGATCGCCATCGTGCGCAACACAGCCATCGACAAGCTGCGCGC
>JBCDFB010000224.1:0-5315 GCA_039178655.1 Pseudomonadota bacterium
CCGCGCACGATTTCCGCAGCATAGGCCCCGAAAAACAGCGTCATCCCCGCAAGCGCCCGGGCCACCTTGTCGATGGTCACATCACCCAGGAAGAGCGGCAGGAGGAGCGAGGCGAGGAACAGAACCACGAGAAGTGGCAGGCCGCGGAAAATCTCGATGGTGCCGATGCACACGAAGCGAAATGCGGGCATTGATGAGGTGCGGCCAAGGGCAAGGAGGAGCGAGAGCGGAAGCCCCATCACCACGGTGCCTGTGAAGAGAATGAGGGTTAGCGGCAGCCCGCCCCAATCGCCAGTAGACACCGTCTCAAGGCCTGCGCCGCCCAGCATCAGCCACAGGACGGTAGGGACCAGAACGGCCCACACGGCAACGATTCTCCACGACCACAGGCGGGGCAGCGCAGAAAGCCCCCAACCCAGAAAAATCAGAGCCATCGCGAGGGCAGGGCGCCAGTGCTCGGCGAACGGGAACGTGCCGAACAGCATTACGCGGTATTTCTCGCTGACCACAGCCCAGCAGGCCCCGGCGCCGGGCGCTGCACACGCGCTCGGATCGTTGGCCACGAACACAGCGTCGAGCACCGCCCACCGCACGAGGTGCGGGAGCGCCCATGCGGCGGCCAGCAGACACACGAGCGTGATGGCGCTTTGCACCGCGTTGGGAAACAGGGCGCGGCGCATCCGTTCGGCCAGACCAAGCCGCTTTTGCGGCGC
This sequence comes from Pseudomonadota bacterium, assembly GCA_039178655.1. Classification (GTDB taxonomy): domain Bacteria; phylum Pseudomonadota; class Alphaproteobacteria; order Rhizobiales; family Amorphaceae; genus Acuticoccus. Next base: position 714 of record JBCDFB010000224.1, read on the forward strand.
CCGCCGCGCCGGGACCGCGCCATGGGCGGCGACGATGCTCATCGCTCAGTCACCTGGACCACGCGGTTGTAGGCGTTGGCAATGGCACTCACGCCGAGGGCCGTTGCGAGGTAAAGGCAACCCATGATCGTGACCGCTTCGATGGCCTGGCCAGACAGGGTCGCGATGGAGTTGGAGATGTTGAAAAGCTCCGGATAGCCGATCGCAACGCCCAGCGATGAATTCTTGATGAGCGAGATGTATTGGGCCGCAGCGGGTGGGACGATGACGCGAAGTGCCTGGGGAATACGCACGGAGGCGAGTATTTTGCGGGGCGGCAGACCCAGCGTGCGCGCCGCCTCGATCTGCCCACGATCGACGCTCAGAAGCCCCGCCCGCACGATCTCGGCCATGAAGGCGGCGATGTAGAGCCCGAGCCCCAGAAAGAGCGCCAAAAACTCCGGCGAAAGCGTCGCGCCGCCGCGAAAATTGAAGCCGGTGAGCGCAGGTCGCTCAAGCCCCGCGGTGAGGGCACCGAGCACCACCACGCCAAGCGTGACGCCCCAAAGCCCAAGCAGCGCCGTGCCCCGCCAGCGCCTGCGGCCGGGAAGGCCCACCAGAATAAGCGTTGCAAGAAAGGAAAGCCCCAGAACGCTCGCGACCAGGTTGCCGACCGCCGGCTCGCCGATCCACGGAAAGGTGAGCCCGCGGTTGGACAAAAACACGCCGCCGCCAAAGTCCAACGCATCGCGCACCCGGGGCAGCGCAATGGCAAGGCTGTACCAAAAGACGATCTGAACGAGTTGCGGCGTGTTGCGAAATAGCTCGACGTAGGCCGCTGCAAGACGCGATAGCAAAGGGTTGGGTGACAGCCGCGCAAGGCCGATCACAATGCCAAGCACCGTCGCAAGCACGATCGCGGCAACCGATACGAAGACGGTGTTGCCAAGCCCTGCGAGGAAAGCGTCCAAAAACGTATCGTTCGGTCCGTAGGGAATGACCGATTCAGAAAGGTCAAAGCCGGCCCGCTCAAAGAGAAAGCCGAGGCCGGTGGAAATGCCCCGAGCGTCAAGCGCCGCACGGGCGTTTTGAAAGCCCCAGAAGAATACCGCCGCGAGACCACCGATAAGGGCAACCTGAAACAGGATCGCCCTCATCCGTTCGTCACGCCAAAGGCGGAGCATCACGAGCGCTCGTCAGCCTCAGTCGATGTCGGTGTCAGCGCAGCGGCGGCGCGTAGATGAGCCCGCCATCGCTCCAGAGCGCGTTTTGACCCCGCTCCAGCCCGAGAGGAGAGCCGCTGCCAAGGTTGCGCTCAAAGACTTCGCCGTAGTTCCCGACCTGCGTGATCACCTGGTAAACCCAGTCCGGTGAAAGCCCGAGCGGGGCGCCGATGTCGCTTTCGCCGGTGCCGAGCATGGACTTGATCGTCTCGGTCCCCGTCTCGCGCATCTCGTCGGCGTTCTCAGAAGTGATGCCCATTTCCTCGGCCGTCACCATGGCGTGGACGGTCCATGCGACGATGTCCTTCCAGCGCGCATCGTCCTGGCGCACTACGGGGCCCATGGGGTCTTTGTCGAAGACGCGGTCGAAGATCACCCAATCGGCCGGATTGTCGGCAAGGGTGGATCGTGTCGCGGCAAGGCCTGAAGTGGACTGAATGTGCGCGTCACACCGGCCGGCGAAAAAGGCGGAGGCGAGCTCGTCCGCAGCCTGGAAAACAATGGGCGTATAGCTCATGCCGCGCTCGGCGAAGACGGCCTCCACGACCTGTTCCGCGGTGGTGCCGGGGAGGACGCAAATCGCGGCGCCGTCAAGCTCTTCAACGGTGGTGACGTCAAGCTCCGCCGGCACCATAAACCCTTGGCCGTCGTAGAACGTGATGGCGGCAAAATCGACGCCAAGTTCACCATCGCGGCTGAAGGTTTGGGTGGTGTTGCGGGTCAGAACGTCCACTTCGCCGCTCTGCAACGCAGTGAAGCGCGTGGCTGATGTGGTGCGCACGAACGTCGTCGCGCTGGCATCGCCGAGGACTGCGGCGGCGACGGCGCGGCAGGTGTCCACATCAAGCCCCTGCCAGACGCCCTCGCTGTCGAGGGAGGAAAAGCCGGCGCGCGAGCCGTTGACGCCGCATGTGACGGTGCCCGCCGCGCGGACCTCTTCGACGGTGTCGGCGCTCGCAGGCGTTGCAATGGTCGCAACAGCTGCGGCAAGGCCCATTGCGAAAACAAAGCGTTGATGGCTCATGGTCAACGTCCTCTCGTTCGAACTCAGTTTGGGGGCCGCGCCGCCGTTTGCGTTGCCACAGCAAACGGTTCGGCAAGGCTGAAGGGGGGCATTTCGGTCAAAATGCGCATGCGGGTGAGGTGCCCTTCGCGAAGATGCGCCTGCATGGCGGTCTGCGCGGCGACAGGGTCGCGCGCAAGGATCGCACTTGAGATGGCAAGATGCTCTGAAATAGTGGAGCGCACGCGGCTCGCCTCCTGATCGCGGGTGAGCGAGAGGGAAATCTCGATCATCAGGCGAACCTGCTCGTATTGGCGGCTCAAAAGCGTGTTGCGCGCGGCAGCCACGATCTCGCTGTGCAACTCGTGGCCAATGCGGCGGTAGTAGGCGGCCTCGTCATCGTCGAGTGTGTCGCCGGAAAAGTCCGAGAAGGCGTTGTGAAGTTCGCAAAGGCGTGCGGTGGGCCCACGGGTGGCGGCCATCGCCGCGGCCAGCGCCTCCAACGCGTAGCGCACCTCAAAGATCTCGCGCAGATCGTCAAGCCCGAGGCGGCGCACATGGCTGCCCCGCGTCGGCTCAATGCCGATGAGCCCGTCACGGCGCAGATCGTGCAGCGCTTCGCGCACAGGCGTGCGCCCAAGGTTGAGGCGCTCGGCAAGGGAGCGCTCCGAAACCGGCGAGTCCGGCAAAAGTTCGCCCGACACCATGAGACCCACGATGAGGCGCTTGGCTTCCTCGCGCCCCAGCGCCTTCGTGGGGCCGTCAGCCATTCTCACCGGGCTCCGCTGCGTGCGCGGCGCGCATGATGTCGAGCGCATGGTCAGCGTCGCTCAGCGTATTGTAGCCATGGACGCCAAAACGGAGCTGGCCCCGGCGCACCGTGTGGGAAACGCGCGCCTCGTCGAGCGCCTCCGACAGGCGGCGGACCCAAGGCGTGTGGGAAAAGCCATGCCCGCCAGCATCGAACGGTCCGGCGGTCACGATGGGCGATTACTCGCCCGACAGCGGCTCGGTGATGAGAAGACCCATCTCTTTCAGACCCGCGCGGAGGCGCCGTGCAACGGCAAGGGTCTGTGCCTCTATCGCCTCGCCGCCGACCTGCGCCAGAAGTCCCAGCGACGCGTCCGCGGCATAGGCGCCGGCAAGATTGTAGCCCCCCAGCTCGAAACGGCGGGCGGATGGCTGGAGCGCGTAGTCGTATGACCCCATGGCCGAATGGCTGTCGTCATCCGAGGCGACGGCGGGGCGGGACAGGAAGGCAGGCTCCAACCGGTCAATCCAACGGGCCGCCAGCCCCAGAAAGCCGAAGCCATAAAGCCCCAAAAGCCCCTTGGATGTGGAGGTGGCAAAGGCGTCCACACCCTCGGCGTTGAGGTTGTGGCGCAGGATGCCGGCGCTTTGCACCCCGTCCACAAGCACCATCGCATCCACCTTGTGCGCGGCCTCCGCGATCCGGGAAATGTCGGCGCGCAGGCCCGGCGCATAGCTCACCGAGGCAAACGAAACGATCCGTGTTCGGGCATCCATCGCGTCGGCCATAGCCGCGTAGTCGAGCCGTCCGCCGGGTGCTGCGGGAACCGCACGCACTTCCACCCCACGCTTCCTCAGGCGCAGCCAGGGGTAAGCGTTATTGGGATGCTCAAGATCAAGGGTGAGGACGGCGTTGTCCCCTTCACCCCACGGATAGGCCCAGATGACGGTGTTGATCCCGTCCGACACATTGCGGGTGACGGCGACTTCATCCGTTGTGAGGCCCATCAGCTTTGCGAAACGCTCGCGGGAGCGGGCCACCTTCACCTCGTGCTGGGTCCGGTCGGCGGAGGCAAGCGCAAGGGCGTCCAAAAACTCGTCCACAGAGGCGCGGACGGCGTCGTGCAGGATCATCTTGTCGCAAATGGACAGATACGTCCGCTGCTTGAGGGCGGGAAAACCGATGCGAAAGGTTTTAAGGGTTTCCGGCATTGCACTGGCATGGTGGTGGAATACCAGTAGTGTGTCAATGCGGGACTCAGTTTGTGCCGACAGTGCAAGCGCTCACGGCAAGGCCGGCATGGCGCCTGCACGGCGCGTTTTTTGCGTCTCGTCTCTAAAACCGCTTCACTGATATCCACTCACGTTTGTCCGCGGGCGGCAGGGTCCGGTCCGCTGCCGCATCGCCCCGAACCGGAGTGTCCGGCTGGCCGAGCCAGTCAATCAGCAACGCGTCGTCGCCAAGCGCGAGCGATTCCGGTACACAACGGGCGCAATCGGCTCTCGCGTCCTCGGTCATGAAGTACATGATTTCTGAGATGACGATGAGAACGTAAGTGCTGTCGGCCTGGGATTGTGGAAGCTCAAGGTTCAAAACGCACCGGTTGGAGCACCGCGTCTTAAACTTTCCACTGCGCAAGAGACGGC
>JBCDFB010000225.1:0-5260 GCA_039178655.1 Pseudomonadota bacterium
GACTTGCCCAGGCGGGCGCTGATGTCATCGCCGTCGCGCGCACCCGGTCGGGCCTTGAAGACACCGCGGCGGCCATCTCGCGTGAAGGCCGAATCTGCCACCCCATCGCCGCAGACATTGCTGCCACCGGGGGCGTGGCAAACCTGTTCGACGACATTGCCGCGCGCGGCCTTGCCCCTCAACTCCTCGTCAACAATGCGGGGATCGAAGATGTCGCCCCCTCCCGCGATGTAACCGAGGCCCAGTGGGACGCCATCGTGGGCACCAACTTGCGCGCAGCATTCTTCGCCGCCCAGGCCTTCGCCCGGCAAACAGATCGTGGCGCGATACTCAACCTCGGCTCACTCACATCGGCCGTGGGGATACCGACCGCGGTTCCATACACGGCCTCCAAGTCCGGCATTTTGGGGATGACCCGGGCGCTTGCGGCCGAGTGGGCGCCGCAAATCCGGGTCAACGCGCTCGGCCCAGGGTACTTCCGGACGGCAATGACTGAAGGCTTTTACGCGGACGAGGCGTGGCAGAGCGCAATGCTCGGCAAGATCCCCATGGGCCGGTTCGGCCGGATGGACGATCTTGTGGGCCCTGCCGTCTTTCTGCTGAGCGATGCTGCCGCCTATCTCACCGGTCAGATCGTCTACGTGGATGGCGGAACTCTTGCATCGCTTTAACCGCCAGCAACCCGACGCCGACCCTCCACGATGACGAAAAGCGACGCGCAAAACCCCGCCACGATGGTGGAGATAGACGGTGTAACCAAGCAGTTTGGCTCCGTTACAGCGGTGGAGGACGCGTCTTTCAAGCTCGACCGCGGTGCGTTTTTGACCATCGTCGGCCCCTCCGGCTGCGGGAAAACGACCCTTTTGCGCATGATTGCGGGTTTTGAGCGGCCCAGCGCCGGACGGATTGCACTGGCCGGTGCCGATGTCTCATCAGTGCCTGCGCACAAGCGCGCCATCGGCATGGTGTTTCAGCGCCTGGCGCTCTTCCCCCACATGACGGCGGCGCAGAACATTGCCTATCCGCTCAAGCGCCGCGGGCACGGGAAGTCCGGCATCGCAGCGCGGGTTGAGGAAATGCTCTCTCTGGTGCGGCTTGACGGTCTTTCCGAGCGGCGGCCCCACGAGCTTTCCGGCGGCCAGCAGCAGCGCGTCGCCATCGCGCGCGCCCTCTCCTTCAAGCCCGACCTTCTCTTGCTCGACGAGCCGTTGTCAGCCCTGGACAAAAAGCTGCGGGAGGACTTGCAGCTGGAGTTCCGCCGCATCCAGCAGGATCTTGGCGTCACCACCATCAACGTCACCCACGACCAGCGCGAAGCCCTCGTCATGTCAGACAAGATCGTGGTGATGGATGGCGGTCGCATCCAGCAGACTGACGCACCGCAGGCCCTTTACGGCGCCCCGGCCAATCGCTTCGTCGCCACCTTCCTGGGGCAAACGTCACTGTTTCCCGGCACCGTGACCGCAGCTGGCCCGCCCCTCACCATCACCGCACACGAAACGACACTCAGCGCGAAAAGCCCGGAAAGCTTGGGGGTGGGAGCGGCGGTCGAATGCACCGTGCGCGCCGAAGCCGTTCGCCTTCTCAAAGAGGGCGAGACCGCTGACAATACTTTGGAAGGCACGGTCACCGCGGCGATCTTTGAGGGGGAGCGCATCGTCTACCGCACCAGTTGCCCCAGCATCGCGGCAGACCTTTGGGCGGTTTCATCCGCGCGGGGCCCGGGCCAGACCCATCGCCCTGGGGACAAGGTCGCGCTGGGGATCGACGGCGAGGACGTGCTCGTCTTTCCCGTTCATCCGGATGCCGCGCTTTCATGACGCCCGGGCCCGGACTAAGCTGGCCCAAACTTTGCGACCTCGAACGCAAAACACAGCAAAGAGACTGACGGAGCATCCATGACAAACATCACACGCCGCACCGTGCTGGCCGGGACGGCAGCGTCCGCCGGGCTGCTTGCAACACCCGCAATCCTCCGCGCGCAGGACAAGCCGTCCGAGATCATCGTTCGGGCCTGGGGCGGTGCGTGGGGCGACAGCCTGAAGGCCGCCGTCGCCGATCCGTTCACCGCGAAAACCGGCATCCCCGTCCGCCTCGATTTCACCGAAGACAACGAAATCAAGCCCAAAATCTGGGCCGCTGTGGACCAGGGCCGCGTGCCGCCCATCCACGTGAATTGGGACACGTCCACCAACGCCACCATTTCCGCACTGCGCGGCGCGTGCGTTGACCTGTCGGACCTTTCCAACCTTGACGGTCTCCTTCCTCTCGCCAAACCCGTCGGGCTGGAGGGCTACCCGCTCGTCAACACCTACGCCTATGTTTACGTCTGCGCGTATCGGCCTGAAGCGTTCCCTGACGGTCCGCCGGAGAGCTGGTCGGTCCTCATCGACGACAAGTTCAAAGGCCGCATCGCGCTTTATGACGACGGAATCGGCTTCAACCCCATCGCGGTGATTGCCGGCGGCGGCACGTTCGAGGACATCCCCGACAACATGGAGCCCGGCTACGAGTTCTTCCGCAAGCTAAAGGCAAACGAGCCGCTTCTGGGCGAGGACCCAGACTTTACGACGTGGTTCCAGAACGGCGAGATCGACGTGGCCTGCACCATCTCGGTCAATGCCCGCGCCGCACGCAAGTCCGGCATCGACGTTCAGTGGACTGTCCCCAAAGAGGGCTGCAAGGTGGACACAGACGGCCTGTGGATCCCCAAGGGCCTGCCCTCCAACGAAGAGTATTGGGCCAAAGAGCTCATCAACATGGCTCTGACGGAAGAGGTCCAAGCGGACTGGTGCGGCCGCCTCGGCTTGCCGCCGGTCTACCCCGGCATCGAGCCTCCGGAAGATCTGAAAGGCGACCCGTCCTACCCGACGACGCCGGAAGACTTCGCAGCACTCGTCTCGGTGCCAACGCCTATCTTGGTGGAGAACCAGCCGAAATGGTTCGCGAAGTTCTCCGAGATCTTCCAGGGCTGACGGATGCGGGTTTGCCGGCCTCGCGAGGCCGGCAATTTTTCATAAGGTCACCGCAGGATCGGGAGGCGGCCATCACAAAGCAGTATCCGGATCTCGATAGGGAATTGCTGGTCGCGCTCGAAGCGCGCGCCCGCAAGCACGATCGATCCTTGAGCGACGAGATCGAAGCGACGCTGCGCGCCTGGGTTTTCGATGATCTTGGCACCCGCATTCACAAGCGCTTCGCCCGTTTTGGCGGCATGAAGTTGCCGAACGATCGGGACGCGCGTGAACGAGAGACACCTACGTTCGAATGATCGTTCTCGACACGAATGTGGTGTCGGAGATGATGCGAGAGTCGCCAGACGTGAATGTCGCGCTTTGGTACATCTTGCACCGTGACACACCGTTGTATTTGACATCTATCGTCGTTGCAGAACTCTTTCAGGGAATTGAGCGCTTGAACGGGGGACGGCGCCGCACTGAGATGCTCGCAGAGCTGCGGGACATGCTTGCGACCGACTTTGCGGGCCGGATCTTGCCTTTCGATGCGGAGGACGCAGAAGTTTTCGGCCGCATAAGAGCTGAGCGCGCCTACGAAGGCCGCACAATTGCGCGGATGGACGGGTTGATCGCAGCGGTCATCCTTCGGCGAGGCGGGACGCTTGCAACGCGGAACGTTTATGACTTCGAGCCGTGCGGCGTGCCCGTGGTAAATCCGTGGGAGCCATGATGCGGGCGACCGGTTGGCTGCTGCTTGCGCCGGCGCTTTTGATTACAGGCATACTGCTCATCGGGCTGGGCTGGATGTTGGAAATGTCGCTCCACGAGCTCGACTACTCCACCTATCGCCTGAAGCCGGAATATACGCTTGCCAACTACGAAACTATTCTCGGGCGACCGGTCACCTGGACTGTCATGCTGCGCACCCTGGCCGGCGCTGCCATCGTAACGCTCGCAACGCTCATCCTGGCATTCCCTTATGCTTACCTTCTGGTGCGCACACCCTCCGCGCTCACCCGCAAGGTGCTTCTCATCGCGCTGTTCCTGCCCTTCTTCATCGGCCAGGTGGTGCGTGCCTATGGCTGGCTCATCATCTTGGGGCGTGAGGGTTTCTTGAACTCCTTCATCACCGGGCTCGGGCTCCCGCCGCAGGATCTTCTGTTTAACTACGGCACGGTGCTGTTTGGCCTTGTGCAATACATGCTGCCTTTTGCGGTGCTTCTCCTTGTCCCCGCGCTGTCAGCCATTGCGGAGGATGTGGAGCGCGCGTCCGAGGGGCTCGGCGCCTCCTGGCCCGCAACGTTCTGGCACGTTCTCATCCCCATGGCGCGCCCGGGCCTCATCGGCGCGTCGGTGGTGGTGTTCACGCTCACAGTGACCGATTTCGCCATGCCGGAAATTTTGGGCGGCGGCACCCAGGACTTCTTCGCATCAAAAATCTACGACGCGTTCTTCCAGATCTCCGACGCGGGGCTCGGCGCAGCGCTTGCGATCCTCCTCACGGTGGTGGGGAGCGTGATCGTCGCCGTGATCTTTGCCTTTGCCGGCACGGGAACGCTGGGCTTCCGGGCGAAAACCGGATGAGCCGCTCAAAGTCCATAACGCTGTGGCTGATCACCGGATTTTCGCTGATCATCCTGTCGCTGCCGACGCTCATTGTGGTCGGCGCGTCCTTTACGGCGGGCGAAATCATCAAGTTTCCGCCTGAAGGGTTTTCGCTGCGCTGGTACGGTGAGATGTGGGCGCTGCCATCCTTCAAGGCCGCGCTGTGGCGCACGCTCTACGTCTCCGTGGTGTGCACGCTCATCGCGATCCCGGCGGGAACGCTCGCGGCCATTGCCCTTGCGCGCTACCGCTTTCGCACGCGCACCACCATCCAGGTCTATCTGCTCCTTCCCTTCACCATCCCGCTGGTGGTGTCGGGCATTTCCATGATGCTCATCTTCGGCGAGATGCGGATTTTGGGGCAGCTTTGGCCGGTGGGGCTCGCGCTCTGCGTGATCAATCTGCCGTTCATGACCTGGGCGGTGGCGAGCGCGGTCAACGCGCTTGACCCGGAGCTGGAGAACGCCGCCGCGAACTGCGGAGCAACTCCGCTCGCCACGTTCTTCACCGTCACGCTGCCGGCGGTTGCACCAGGCGTCATCACCGGGGCGCTCCTCATGTTTATCCTCGCCTTCAACGAATTTCTGGTGAGCCTCTTCCTGACCGACAGCCGCACCGTGACGCTGCCGGTGCAGATCTATAATTCCATCCGCAGCGTCATCACGCCCGACCTTGCGGCTGTTTCGGTGCTTTACATC
>JBCDFB010000226.1:0-5230 GCA_039178655.1 Pseudomonadota bacterium
CGGTGGCGGACAGGGCCGCGAACGCAGCGTCGAACCGGCACACCACCGTGCCGTCCAGCCCCAAGGCCGCAATGCGCTCAGCCTTCTCGGCAGGTTCGGTCAGGCGGAAAATGGGGGCGCTGGAAAAGTAGCTCCTCGGGTGCGGCTCGAATGTCAGCGCAACGGCGGGACGCGGGCCGCTAAGCGCCGCGTTGAGGACGGTCTGATGGCCGCGGTGCACCCCATCAAAGTTGCCGATGGCGACCGTTCCGCCTCTCAGCGCATCCGACACCTCGTGAAGGTCCACCAACACGCCTGCCGCTACCAGGCAAGCTTTGGCATAACGTGCGTGGCCGAAAGGCCTTCCGCAGAGAGGCGCGCGGCCACCTTTTCAAGGTCCGGGCGGCCGGGCACACCAAGCTCATGCATGTGGATCCCGTCGGTCACGAAGAGGACGTCGAGGCCGTGGCGGTTTGCACCGGTAATGTCGGTGGGGAGGCCGTCGCCTATGGCAAGGACCTTAGGCCCGGCCTCGTGCCTGCCCAAGCGTTGCCGGGCATGGTCGTAAATGGGTGCGTGGGGTTTGCCGAATTGCTCAGCCTTGCCGCCAGCCTCCTCATAGGCCTGTGCAAGGGCGCCGCCGCAGTAAAAAAGCTGCTGTCCGCGCTCCACCACCACGTCCGGATTGGCGCAGATGAACGGTTTTGCGAGCGCGACGAGTTCGGCAAGTTCATCACGATAGTCGTCCGGCGTCTCCTCCTCGCCCCGCAGGTCGGTGACGACGATGACATCGGCTTCATGGGGCGCTTCGGTGCGGCGGATGCGCGTGCCTTCAAGCAGCGGCAAGTCGCGGGCGGGTCCGATGAGGTAGGCTGACGAGATGCCGCGGTCCAAAAGGTGGGCACGCACAACGTCGCCTGAGGATACGATCCCATCGTAGGCGTCGCGCCGCACACCGAGGCGATCGAGCTGTTCCACAACCGCATCGCCGGGGCGCGGCGCGTTGGTCATCAAAAGGACAGTCTTCCCATCGCCGCGGAAATTTGCCAACGCTTCCCCTGCGCCGTGGTGGGCGCCGACGCCGTTGTGGACGACGCCCCAGACGTCGCACAAAACGGCATCGTAGTGTTCAGCGACGGCAGAGAGGCCGTGCAGGATGGCGTCGGTCATGGGAATGGGCCGGTTGGTGGTCGATCAAATGTGGACTGCGGCGAGGAGCTGCGCCCTGCCCTTGCCCTCCACGCCCCTCGCCTAGACCATGCCGCCGCTGGAAGGAAGTCGCCGGGAAACAATGGCCCTCATCGCAGACCATTTGGCTGAAGAATCTGCGTTGCCCGCAGGCGCGCCGGTGCGCCGCGTCCAGCGGCTGGACGGCCCGCTCATCGACAAGATTGCGGCGGGTGAGGTGGTCGAGCGGCCGGCGAGCGTGGTGAAAGAGCTGGTGGAGAACGCGCTGGATGCAGGCGCGCAGGCCATCGACATTGTGATCGACGGCGGTGGCCTTGGCCTCATCAGGGTTTCTGACGACGGGCACGGGATCAGCGCGGAGGATCTGCCGCTGGCCGTGTCGCGCCACTGCACATCAAAGCTTGCGACCGAGCGGGACCTTGATGGGATCCTCACCATGGGGTTTCGGGGTGAGGCGCTGCCGTCCATCGGGGCCGTTGCCCGCCTCACCATCGTCTCCAAAGCGGCAGGCGCGCTGGAGGGGACCGTTATCAGCGTTGAGGGCGGCAGGGTCCACGCACCGCTGCCGGAGGGGCGCGCGCGCGGCACAACGGTCGAGGTGCGTGACCTCTTTTTCGCCACCCCTGCACGATTGAAATTCATGAAGAGCGAGCGCTCTGAAAACGCTGCCATCTCCGACACCGTGAAGCGTCTGGCCCTTTCCGCGCCGGGCGTTGCGTTCACGCTGCGCTCCGGCGGGCGGACTGTTCGTTACGCCTGCGCCTGCGAACAGGACAGGGCGCGCGAGGTTTTAGGCGCGGGGTTTGCGGCAGAGGCGATCTCCCTTGCCGCTGAGCGCGATGGCGTGCAGCTCACCGGCCTCCTCGGCCTTCCCACGGACGGGCGCTCAACCGCTGCCCACCAGTATGCGTTCGTGAATGGGCGCGTGGTGCGCGACAAGCTGATCGGGCAGGCGCTCCGGGTAGGATATCAGGACGTGCTGGCGGCGGGGCGGCATCCTGCCGCGATCCTCAAGCTGACGATCGATCCGGCGGCGGTTGACGTCAACGTGCACCCGCAGAAGGCGGACGTGCGCTTTCGCGATCCCACCGGCGTGCGGGGCTTTATCGTTTCAGCCATCCGCCGGCAGCTTGCGCAGGCTGCGCCGGCGACATCGCGCACGGTCTCGTCAGCCGCGCTCGCTGCCGTTCGCTCGCCGGCCACGCCGGCGCCAGCCGGGACAGGGTTTGCCGACGGGGGGCGGCCGTTCAAAGTGCCTGCGGCGCCGCCCACGCGGTTCGTCACGCCACCTTCGGCCCGGGTTGAGGTGGCTGCGCCTAGCGTTGAAGAGGGCGACTTTCCCCTCGGCGCTGCTGTGGCGCAGCTTCATGGCAACTACATTCTCGCCCAGACCGGCGACGGCATCGTGATCGTCGATCAGCATGCTGCGCACGAGCGCATCGTTTACGAGCGGCTGAAGGCGTCGGCCGACGGCGTCGTCAAGGCACAGGGCCTTCTGATCCCGGAGGTGGTTGAGCTTGCGGGCGAGGATGTGGACCGCCTGTGCGCCCAAACGGAGCTCTTTTCGCTTTTGGGCTTAGCGCTGGAGCCCTTCGGCTCCGGCGCCGTGGTAGTGCGGGAGACGCCTGCGGTGCTAGGCACCTTCGATATTGCAGCCCTGGTGCGCGACCTTGCCGATGACATTAACGCCTGGGGCGCGTCCGACGCGCTTTCCACTCGGATTGGCCGCGTTGCTGCAACAATGGCCTGCTACGGGTCCGTGCGATCGGGCCGGGCCCTGAAAGCGGAGGAGATGAACGCCCTGCTGCGCGAGATCGAAACCACGCCGTCCGCTGCCCAGTGCAACCACGGCCGACCCACCTTCGTCACGCTGTCCCTGGCGGACATTGAGCGCCTGTTCGAGCGCCGCTGATGGAATTTCATCACATGGTGCGCGTCTATTTTGAAGACACGGACTTCACCGCGCGGGTCTATCACGGCGCCTTTGTGCGGTTCTTCGAAAGGGGGCGGACCGAGATGCTGCGCGCAGCGGGGGTCAGCCACAGCGCGCTCGCCAATCGGCCGGAACCCTTGTGGTTCGCGCTGCGGAAGATGTCGCTGGAATTCCTTGCCTCTGCGCGGATCGACGACCTTCTCACCGTGCGCTCCATTGGCGGCGGCAGACCCAAGGCGGCCATTGCGATGAACCAGGAGATTTGGCGCGATGAACTGCTGGTGGCGCGGGCCGCGGTTGAGCTTTGCCTCATCAACGGCCGCGGGCAGCCGCGCCGTGTCCCGCCTGACGTTGCCGATGCGCTTGCTGCTTGGGCGTGAGCCCGCTGTGACGCTGGCGGGCGCTTTCAAAGTGCTCTATTGCCGAGGTCGTTGTGTATGGACCGCTCTTCAAAACGAGTGCTCGGAGCGGTGCCTGTGTGGTTCAACGGCAAGGCAGAAAGCCCGGTTCGTAACGCATGATTGATGCCTTCCTCGCCGTCGTATCTGACGTGTTGTCACCGGCGGCCTTTGCACAAACTGGTGCAGTCACCACCGAGGCGCTGGCGGCGCCTAAGGAGTTCTCGCTCTGGGAATTGTTCCTGGAGGCGCAACTCATCGTGAAGATCGTGATGATCGGCCTGGTGCTGGCATCGGTTTGGTGCTGGGCCATCATCTTTTACAAGATCGTGGCCTTTCGCCGGATGCGCTCGCGCATTTCAGCGTTTGAGGATGAGTTTTGGTCCGGCCAGTCGCTGGAGGAGCTTTACGAATCCCAGGCGGAAGAGGCGAACGACGGGCTGTCGGCGATCTTTGTGGCTGCCATGCGCGAGTGGAAGCGCAGCCACCAGGGCGACAAGCCGGCGTTATCCTCCCTCGCCCAGCGGATCGACCGGGTGATGACGGTCACCTTGTCGCGAGAGGGTGAGGATATGGAGAAAGGGCTGATGGTGCTCGCCTCCGTGGGATCGGCGGCGCCCTTCATCGGCCTCTTCGGCACGGTGTGGGGGATCATGACCTCGTTCCAGGCCATTGCCGCGTCGGAATCCACCAACCTTGCCGTCGTTGCGCCGGGGATCGCCGAAGCGCTGCTTGCCACGGCGCTCGGCCTTCTTGCGGCCATTCCGGCAACGATTTTTTACAATAAGCTTGCAACTGATGTGGGGCGGATCACCCAGCAGATGGAAGGGTTTGCCGACGAGTTTCTGGCGATCCTGTCCCGCGAGATCGACGAGCGACTGTAAGTGACGCGTTTGCGCCGCGTTCCGCTGCATGTGAGGAGGCGCTGATGGGTATGTCGACGATGGGAGGTGGTGGTGCGCGGGGCGGACGGCGCCGCAAGACCCGCTATCAGCCCATCTCCGAAATCAACGTGACGCCTTTTGTGGACGTCATGCTGGTGCTTCTCATCATTTTCATGGTGTCGGCGCCGCTTCTGACCGTCGGCGTCCCCATCGACCTGCCGGAAACCGCCGCAAAGCCGCTGGAAGGGGATGTGGATCCGCTAACCATCTCCATCACGGCGGACGGCGCTGTGTTTTTGCAGGAAAGCGAAATCGACATTGACCAGCTGGTGGCACGGCTGGAGGCGGTGGCGGCCGCCGGGTATGAGGAGCGCATTCTGGTGCGCGGCGACACGTCCTCCCAATACGGCGTGATCATGCGCGTGATGGGCCGGCTGAATGCGGCCGGCTTCACGCGCATCGGCCTCGTGACCACCGAGGAGAGCTGACACCATGCGCGCGGCCCTCATCATCTCGGCCGTTATGCATGTGTCCCTGCTCGTGGGGCTTCTGGCGCGGTTCGGCACGCCGGAGAGCTTCTCCACTGCCGCCGTTGCCGCGCTGCCCGTTGAGCTTGTCACCATCTCCGAAGAGACCGACCTGACGCTCGGCCGCGTTGACGCTGAAGAGGTGGTGGAGACGCCGGCGCCGGAGACGGTTGAGACCGACCTTCCCGATACCGAAATCCCAGGCGCGACGGGGGAAGAGGCCGAGACGACAGCGACGGAGGAGGACGCGCGGGCCACTGCCGATCAATCCGCCGCGCCTGAGCCTGCCGGCGACGAGGTGCCCGTGGAGGCGGAGGCGGA
>JBCDFB010000227.1:0-5220 GCA_039178655.1 Pseudomonadota bacterium
CCTCAATCACGCTCACATGCGCGGCGACCACCTTCCAGCCCGCCGGGGTGCGCACCCAGGTCTGGCTTTGGCGGCCCACCTTGCCCGGCGCGCGCCTGAAAAGGGTCATGGCCGTGGCAAAGTCTGTCCCGTAGGTGGTGATCACTGTGCGCTCCAGCGTCCTCTCCAGCCCCGCTGGCGAGCGGCCGGCGCGGAAGGCTTTAATCTCCTCGTAGCCGTAAAGGTTTTCACCGCCGCCGTAGCGGATCGTCTCCGGCGCATCGTGGAACAATGCGTCCAGCGTCTCCACGTCGTTGGTGACGAGCGCTGTCTCGTACTGGGCAAACACCGCCTCCACCTCAGCCTTCACCGAGGGAATGTTGATCTCCACAAGGTCCTCCATCAGCCCGCCGCTGAAAGTGCGTGCAGTTCCGGCGCCAACTCAGCGCCCCGCCGCAGTCCGGGCGCGGCCGGCAAAGCGCGCCAGCGCATCGGCGAAGATGATCTTGTCCGCCCCCAGCACGAAGCTCTTCACGCCGCGCGCCGTCCACCTCTCGATCATGGCGTCAAACTCATGAGGGTCGGTGGAGAAGACCGGCATGATGATCGCCTTCCCCGCGGCGTCCGCGGCGGCGCAGATCCGCTCAACGCCGGCCTGCACCGCATCGGCCCGCCAGTCCCCCGAAAGCCCCATGGAGACCGACAGATCGAACGGTCCGGCCATCACCGCGGCAATCCCGTCCACCGCCGCAATCTCCGCCGCCCGCTCAACCCCCTCCACAGTCTCAATGAGGGCGATCACCTCCGTCTCAGCGGCGGAGCGCTGCACATGCGCCGGCCAGTCAGTGGTGAAGTGGCCTGTGGCCCGCACGCACGGGCATGCCCCCCGCGTTCCCTCTGGCGCATAGCGCGTGGCGGCAACCACCCGCCGCGCCGCCTCGGCGCTCGCCATGTTGGGGATCACGATGGTGGACAGCCCCGCATCCAGCGCCCGCCCCACGAACAGCGCCTCATCGCTCGGCGCACGCACGGCCGGCGCAAGGCCTGATGCAAGGCAGGCCCGCCCCTGCTTCTCGGCAGTCTCCAACCCGAACGGGCCGTGCTCGCAATCGATGATGGCGTAGTCGAACCCGTTCCACCCGATCAGATCGATGATCTCCGGCGCCGCAATCTGGTTCCACGTGCCGAAGCTGATCCGGCGAGGGTCAAGGATCGGCACCCGTTAAACGTCCCGCGTGCCAAGCACCGCAGTGCACTTGATCTCCACCAGCAGCCCGGGTGTTGAAAATCCCCGCACGGCAAAACCCGTCCACGTGGGATACTTGTCGACAAAGTATTGGTCCTTCACACCCATGAAGGTTTTAAGGTCCGCCATGGAGTCTACGAACCAGGTCTCCAGCTCAACCACATCGTCAAAGGTCGCGTTGGCAGCCTCCAGCACCAGCGCCACGTTCTTGAACGCCTGGTGGTACTGCGCCTCGGCCCCCTCGATGATGTTGAGGTCCTTGTCGCGCCCCACCTGGCCCGACACGTAAAGGGTGTCCCCCACCAAAATCCCCGGTGCGTAGTGGAACCGCTCGTACACCGCCTCCAAACCGGGCGGGATGATGAGCCGGCGCTCAACGGGCATAGGCCACCTCCAACACAGCGTCTTCGATGCGTTTGGCGTCGGGCATGGCAGCGCGCTCCAGCTTGTCGTTGTAGGGCATGGGCATATCCGGCGCGCCCACCCGCTTCACCGGCGCATCCAAATGGTCGAACGCGTCTTCCATAATCCGCGCGGCAATCTCCGCACCGATCCCGCCAAACACGGGCGCCTCGTGCACCACAACGCAACGGTTCGTCCGCCGCACACTTTGCGCAATGGTTTCAGCATCGAACGGGCGGATGGTGCGCGGGTCGATCACCTCCACCTCGATGCCCTTGCGCGCCAGCCGGTCCGCCGCCTGCACGGCCCGCTCCACCATGGCCATGGTGGCAACAACCGTGGCATCGCGCCCTTCCCGCACGACCCGCGCCTGCCCCGGCGCGATCACATAGGGCTCCTCCGGCACCGGCGCGGCGGCGCCCAGGTAAAGGAGCTTGTGTTCGGGAAAGACCACCGGATTGTCCGACCTGATGGCCGCCGCCATCAATCCCTTCGCATCGTAGGGGTTGGACGGGCAGTAGACCTCCAGCCCCGGCACATTGGCAAACAGCGCCTCCAGGGACTGGGTGTGCTGGGCCGCAAGGCGAATGCCCGCCCCCTGCGGCCCGCGGAAGACCACCGGCACACTCACTGCCCCGCCCAGCATGAACCGCGCCTTCGCCGCCTGATTCACGATGGCATCCATCATCAGCGTGACGAAATCGAAAAGCTGTATCTCGCAGATGGGCCGCATGCCGCAGAGCGCCGCCCCCACACCGCAGGTGCCGATGGCCCCCTCCGAGATGGGCGTATCGCGCACACGCTCCGGCCCGAACGCATCCATCAAGCCGCGTGTGAGGCCGAAGATGCCGCCAATCGCCCCGACGTCTTCGCCCAGCACAATCACCCGCTCGTCCCGCGCCATCTCCTGGTGCATCGCCTCGGTGATGGCCTGGGCATAGGTAAGGTCCCGCGCGCCCGGCGCCGGCTCGGCGGGGCTGGCCGCGGCAGGCGCCAGCACCAGCGATTGCGCCAGCTCCGCCGTGGGCTCCTCCATCTGCCGCGCCGCCTCAATGGCCGCTTCGATCTCCTGCGCCACCTCCTCGGCAATGGCCTCGATATCCTCTTCGCTCAGCGCCGCGGCCGCCACCGCATCGCGGGAGAGCCGCACCAGCGGGTCGCTTTGCTTCCACGTGCTCTCCTCCTCACCGCTGCGGTAGCTGGGAAGGTTGGCGCGCATGGAATGGTCGTCCCAGCGATAGGTCATCGCCTCGATCAGCATGGGCCCATCGCCGGCGCGCGCCCGCAGCACCGCCCGCGCCATCACCGCGTGGACAGCAAGCGCATCGTTGCCGTCCACCCGCTCGCCGGGCAGCCCGTACGCCGCCGCCCGCTCAGCAATTCCCGCCCCTGCCGTCACCGCGGCAGTGGGGGTGGAAAGCCCATACTGGTTATTCTCGCAAAAGAAGATGAGAGGGAGCGACCACACGGCCGCAAGGTTCATGGCCTCGTGGAAAATGCCTTCGTTGGCCGCCCCGTCACCAAAGAACGCGACACCCACGGCGCCGGTCTTTTGCAGCTTTTGGGCAAGCGCGGCGCCGGTGCCGAGCCCCATGCCCGCACCCACGATGCCATTCGCACCCAGAATGTTGGCCGAAAGGTCGGCAATGTGCATGGACCCGCCGAGCCCCGCACAATACCCGTCAACCCGGCCCAAGAGCTCGGCAAACATGCGCGTCGCGTCCGCCCCCTTCGCCAAAGTGTGGCCGTGGCCCCTGTGGTGGGTGAGCAGAAAGTCCCGTTCCTCCAGCGCGCGGCAGGCCCCCACCGCGATCGCCTCCTGCCCCACGGAGGAGTGGGCGGTGCCCTTGATCTCGCCTGAGTGAAACAGCTCCTTCGTGCGTGTTTCGAACCGGCGGATGCGATGCATCATCACCAGCATCGCTTTCATATCCGCCGGCGACAGCGCGTTGGACGGAACGCTCCGCAGCGCCTTTGCAGCCCGCTTCCTGGCCATGGCGCTGCGCCTCAGCCGGCCGGACGCAGCATCTGCCGCGTCTCGTCAACGCTTGCCGGCTCCCGCCCCAGCGCCCGCGCCTGCTCAACCACCCGCGCGATAATGTCCGCGTTGGTCGGCTCGCCCATGTCGGTGTAAGGAAAGTCCCCGGTGCCGATGGAGATATGCCCGCCGGCCCGCAAGATCTTGTCGGTCAGCGCAAACAAGTCGCCCTTATAATTCACCACGGTCCAGACGAACGACTTTTCCTTGGGAAGAAACGCAAGGTGCGCATCAAGCCCTGCCTCGGTCCCGGGGTGGCCCGACAGCATGATCCCATCGGTCAGACAAAAGCATACGTAGGCCGGCTCCCGCAGCGCCCCCATCTGCAAGAACGCATCGATCTGCCGGGTAAACGACACGTTCCAGGACACCAGGTAAGGGATCAACTCAAAATGTTTGATCCGCTCAGCAAAGTATAAAAGCGTCTCAGTGGAGTTCTTGTAGATGAGATTCTCGGTCGAGTAGCGCTTCGCCACCGGGTCCCACCAGTCAACATTAACGCTGCCGCAGTCCATGGGCGCGAAATCCACCTGCGTTTCGGGCGAGGCCATCGCCGTCTCCACAGCGGCAAAACGCGTCGGCGCATCCGCATCGTTCGCCACATAGCCGAGCGAAGGGTGGATCAGAATGGGGCAGGCCTGCCTGATCTGCCGGATGGTGGAAAGATAGTGCTCGGTGGAGTTGTCGGGCGAGCCATCCTCCGCGCGGCCATGAAAATGGACGATGGATGCGCCCGCCTCAAAGCAAGCCTTGGCGTCGGCGGCAATCTCGTGGGGCAGAAACGGGACGTTGGGGTTCTCCTTGCGCGGGGCCAATTCGTTCACCCGCGCCTCGATGATCACCTTGTCCACGCCCGCCTCCAAACGCCCTTATGTTTGGCGTGAGCCTAGGCGCTGGCGCTGAAGCTGTACACAGCCGGCCATTCAGCAGTCGCTGATCTTCCCATCGGTGGCGCCTGCCTCGTCAATGGCCCGGCCGCGCGCGCTGTGGGTGTCAAACAGCGTGGCGCGGCAGGCTTCCAAGACTTTTCGCGCGTCCTCGTCGTTGCGCATGGCGCGCGACAGCACCATCCCGCCCACCACCTGGGCAAGTGTGCCGATGGCGGCTGCACGGTTTCCCTCATGGGGGCCATACGCGCCTTCGATGGTGCTTTCGATCATCCCCACGATTTCATGCACCTTCGCCTCGTAGGCCTCGGCAATCCCATCGCTCGCCCGCGCCAGCTCCGGCCCGAGAGCGGCAATCTGACAGCCGTTGGCAGGGTCGGCCCGATGCTCAAGGCTCAGATACGCATCACCCATCTTGCGAAAGCGCTCGCGCGGATGCCCGTCGCTCGCAGCCTCGTACAGCTTTTGCTTAAAGCGCGCCCCGGCGGCCGCCATCGCCTCTGCAATCAGTTCATCTTTGGATGCAAAGTAACTGTAGAACGCACCGTGGGTGAGCCCGGCATCCGCCATCACGCGCGCAACGCTCACGCGGTCCGGCCCATCCCGCCGCATGGCCTGCGCCGCCGCTGCCAAGATGCGCTCCCGCGCTGCGGTGCGCTTCTGTTCCC
>JBCDFB010000228.1:0-5159 GCA_039178655.1 Pseudomonadota bacterium
GATGTTGTGAGGCGGCGGTTCCTGGCCCGAGGCGGCAGTCAGGCTGCCGTGGAAGCGCGGCAGCCTTGGCATTTCTGACCGACCGCCGGTCGCCGAACGACACCGTCCGCCTGTGGCCCCGTCCAGTGCATGTCCCGCTCGATTGGGATCAATCTGAGCGGGATGGGCGCTAGGCGGCGGACTTTGATTTGGTCCGGCGGCCGACGATCCGTTCGGCCGCGGTGACTGCCAACATTGGGAACAGCGTATACTTGCCCGTGTTGACCGTGTGGTAACCGCCCACCGACTGCACGCCCACGTCGTTGCGCAGGTGAAGGCCGCTTGCGAGATCATCGATATCGGTGTCTCCGACGGCGTAAATCAGGCCGCTGGCCGGATCGATGTCGTCCCGTTCAAACCCCAGAGCTCTCAGGGGCGGGCAAAGCCGTCGCCACATGGCCGAACTCTCTTCGAAGTTTTTGAGGCCGCTATCACGGTCGATCTTGTACCAATCATCGCGCATGGGAGCGTTTGAGACCATCGAGGTCATCCCGGTTGGATACCAGGAGAGAAATAATCCGTTCGGTCCGTAGTTCACCACATCTCCAAAGGGACCGAGCACGGTGGTCAGAGAAGGAAGGTCTTCCGGCGAAAGCTCAATTTGCACGCGGTGACCGTACTTGTGGCGGATACTGTAGGCGGGTGGTGCGGCGATCCCCATGGACGCGTCGATGGCTAGCCTGCTCTCCCACGTGGCGTTGACCACGTGATCGAAGGGGCCATCGCCATCGTTCGCGCCCTCCTTGAACTGCAAGCGATACCGCCCGCGCGGGTCGGTGACGACGCCCGTCACACGGGCCTGCGTGCGCACCTCTATGGCCGCAGAAGTGCGCACGGCATCCCGCAGCGCACGCGCGATCGGCCGAGGGTCGACCCCAAGCTCCGACGTCCTTATCAGCGCCAGAAAATGCTCAGGGTCCACCAGCTCTGAGACTTCGGCGGCGGAAAGCTCTTCAAAATGGGCCGGGCTCTGACAGCCCAGATAGTCACCATTTTGCGCGGCGCGCACGGTGTTGAAGATGGCGCAGCAGCTTTGGTAGTGCGCCTTCAGCCTGGCCACCGAAAGCTGTGTGTCGCGGTGGATCGCATAGATGAAGGGAGTCGACCTCTGGATCGCCGCGTCGGCATCAATCCAGCGCGACAGATGTTTGCGGAACGACACAGCGCCGCGCGCCATGATCTGAGCCGTCGATTGAGGATCGTCCTTTGCGTAGATGAAGCCTTGGTGGATTTTCCCCTCGTTGACCGAGGTGGCTCCGCGCAGAATCTCGTCCCGACTTTCAAACACGACGCTTTGGTGCCCTGCGGCCGCCAACTCCAAGGCGATGGCGCAACCCGCCCCGCCGCCCCCCAGCACAGCAATCTTCACGTTGACGCCACCTCCGCCCATCACCGCGCAATGCGATTTGCGCAAGTGTTACGGATTTGCGCCAAACGCGCCAGATCAGTTCTGCTTCATGCCCCGCTAGCCAGCCTCCCGCAGGAGATTTGTGCGGCCGACAAGAACGGTCCGTCCCACCCTGGTGATGTTCCCCGCACGGTCGCACGTGAGCCGCAGGCGGCGCCCCGCGTAACGGAATGTCAGACGGTAGTTGCCTTCGTCTTCATCGACGCCCTTTTCAAAGCGCCCGGTCATGTCGCCCGTGCGCATCACCTCGCGCAGAGTATGTTCAGGTATGCCAAACAGCGCGGCGAGCGTTTCGGCAGGCACCGTCACCTCTGTGTCAGTGATCTCAACGCTCATGTGTAAGTTCCCCCGGCGCGGCCAGAACGGGGGTAACCCCGGGAAGCGCACAGTCGGCCAAGGTGTGTGCGTTGAGATCGGCCAGAAAGCGCAACTGAGCGCTCCCCAGAATGGCCTTAAGGCGACAACTCGCGGTGATGGCGCATGCGCCTCCGCCACTTTGAAAGCACTCCACCAAGGCGGACTTCCGCTCAAGAACTGAAACGATGTCGCCCAGACGCAGTTGATCGGGCCGACGCGCAAGCACCGCTCCGCCGCCTGTGCCGCGCTTGGTCTCCACAATCCCTGCCGCGGCAAGGGTCTGGATCGCCTTGGTCAGATGGTTTCGTGAGATGCCGAACTCGGCCGCGATTTCCGCTGTGGAATGCGGGCGATCCGGCTCGCCGGCCATACGCATCAGCGCCCGCAGCCCGAAATCGGTGAATGAGGTGAGCCGCATGTTTTCCGAGATCCATGGGAACAAAATCTAGTGACAAGGAGGAGGTTAGCAGCTATAAGAGGTATTTGAAATACCAATTAGAATCATTGTAGGAGGCGGTCGTGATCGGTCGCCGGTCCACATCGCTGGCAATTCGGCGCGGCTTCTGGCTGGCGACCGGCTATTCGGCCGTCGTCTTTGCGGCCTTCGGTGTCGTGCTGCCCGTGCTGCCCACTACGCCCTTCCTGCTCGTTGCCGCGTTTGCGTTCGGCAAAAGCTCACCCCGTTTGCAGGCGTGGCTGGAGAACAGTGCCACCTTCGGTTCTCTGATTGCTGACTGGCGCGCCAACGGCGCCATCGCCCCGCGGACCAAAGCCGTCTCGGTGGCAACAATGGCTGGCTTCTTCTGCTTCAGCATCGCGATGGGGTTCTCAGCGATCGTTCTCATCATCCAGGCCGTCGCCATGGGCGGTGCGGCCATCTTCATCCTCACTCGGCCGAATGGCGTCGGCTGAGCGGCAGGTCTCGCTTCCGGCCCGTCCCTCGGGCCCCACGGGCGCTACGCCCCAGACGAAAGGATCGGCCCATGCGCGCTGCAATCCTCTGCGCGGTCCTCGCGCTCTATCCCGCTTCTGCAAATGCGGGCGAGACTACGCTCATCGATACGTCTGTGCTGCCCTCCAAGATCATCTATGAGGTTGCCGAGCTGAGGCCATTGGCGCTCACCGAAGCAGGGACGCCAGCGGTCGTCCTCGTGGACCTTGATGCAGGCGATGTGGTGGCGCCGCATCCTGCGCCGGCCGTTGCGCGGATCATCACGGTCGTCTCAGGCACGGTTTGGTTCGGCGATGGTGACGAACTCGTGGAAGCGCAGGAAACCGCGTTCGATGCCGGCAGTGTTCTCGTGATGCCGGCCAATCAGATGCACTGGGCAGCAGCGCGGCGCGGCCCCGTACGCCTCCAACTGGTGGTCTTGGACGATGAGGTCGTGGTGCCGCAGGTCGCGGCGCAACTCGACTGAACGCCCAAAGCACAGCAGCCGCGAAACTATCACGGCGGTGCTCATGCAAGTCCCAGCACAAAAAGGAATGGAAAAACCATGCGGACACTTCTGACATGCCTTTTCATCGCAGCGCTGTCGGGGACTGCGCAGGCTGAGACGACGCTGATCGACACGTCGGTCCTCCCCTCGCGGACGGTGTGGGAGACGGCAAAGCTCACTCCGCTCGCGGTGGCGCCGGCCGGCACCCCGGCCGTCATCCTGCTCGACCTTGAGGCCGGCGACGTGGTGCCGCCCCATGCTGCACAGACCGGGCTGCGGCTCCTCACCGTGCTGTCGGGCGACATGTCCTGGGGGGACGGGAGCACCGTCAACGAGACGGAGGAGACGGTTTATCCTGCCGGCAGCGTGCTGACGTTGCCGGCCGGCGTCGACCACTGGCTCGCCGCACGCAGCGGCGACGTGCGCCTGCAACTCATCGTGCTGGACGACGAGACGCCGGTACCGGCCATTCAGGAGCAGATGAAATGAGTAAGGAAGGTCATCTTTCCCGCCGCTCCGCCATTGCGCTTGCCGGTGTGGGAACTGCGGGGCTTTTGCTGCCGGGGCAGGCGGCGGCAGAGCAAATGGAGCGCCTTGCCATTTACGGGCCCCCGGCAGGCCCCTCCATCACGCTCGCCCACGCCGTTGCCACCGATCGGTTCGGGGGCATTGCACAGGCGGCGTCCTTCACCGCATGGCGCAACCCTGACGAGCTTCGCGCGGGCCTCACATCGGGCGAGATCCTGTTGTCGGTGGTGCCGGTCCAGGCTGCGGCAAACCTCTTCAACCGAGGCTTCCCGATCCGCCTCGCCAACGTCATGACCAACGGGCTCCTTTATATTGTCACCGAAGAGGAGGCGGTCGGTGCGATCCCTGACCTTGCGGGCCGCCGCGTTGCGGTGCCGTTCAGGGGAGACACGCCTGAGATTATCTTTGGCCAGTTGCTGTCGAACGACGACATGAGTGAGGCCGATCTCGCAATCACCTACGCAGCCTCGCCCATTGAGGCGATGCAGCTCCTGTTGGCCGGCCGCGTTGACGCTGCGCTGACGGCCGAGCCTTCGGCAACGGCGGCTATCCTGCGCGGCCGGCAAGCGGGCAAAGACATTCGCCGCGCCATCAGCATCCAGGAAGCCTGGGGCAAGATGACAGGCGCGGCACCGGTTCTGCCGCAGGCGGGCCTTGCGGTCACCGATGCGTTCATGAACCCGCACGGTGATGCGCTCCCGGCAATCCTTGCCGCGCTTGAAGCTGCAACGGCTGATGTGATCGCAAATCCAAAGGCTGCTGCCGCCGATGCTGCCGAGGCCCTGCCACTTCCGGCGCCGGTGCTTGCCGCGTCCATTCCCGGCTCGAACCTTGTGGCCCGTCCGGCGGCAGAAGCGCGGGCCGACATTGAGCGGATGCTGAGTGCCATGGCCGGGCCGGACCTTTCACGAATCGGCGGTGCACTTCCCGATGACGCTTTCTACGTCTGACGGTCGCCTGCCGTTTCGCGAAATCGCGAAGCGGAGCGCGCCAGCGCTGGTTATTGCCATCGTGCTTGTGGCGGCTGCCTCGCTGCAAGGCCGGCTGACCCTGGGGGTCTCGCTGTACTTGGCGATGATTGTGGTCATGACGGTCACCCGTGCGCTGATTACCGGCGGGACCGCGCTGCCGGTGGCAAGATCCACGGGAGACTTGAGGGAAGCGGTGCTGATCCGGATCGTCATGCTTGGCTCGTTCGTGCTGCCGGCCTTCTTCATCGCAACTCCGTTCCTCGATTTTGCCACGTACGGTCAGAACTTCGTGGTTCTCGCCGTCGGGGTGGTCTTTGGAGTTGCGGGACTGTGGCTGTTCTGGCGTTCGCACAAAGACCTGGGGCGCCTGTGGTCGGTCGCTCTTGAACTGCGTGAGGGGCATATGCTGGTGACCGA
>JBCDFB010000229.1:0-5133 GCA_039178655.1 Pseudomonadota bacterium
CCGCAGGACAACCCGTTCGTGGGGCAGGCCGGCGCCCAGCCTGCCATTTGGTCCTACGGGCACCGCAACATTCAATCCGCCGTCATCACCGAAGCGGGCGTCCTGTGGACGGTCGAACACGGCCCCCGCGGCGGCGACGAGCTCAACAATCCGCAGCCCGGCGTCAACCATGGCTGGCCGGTGATCACCTACGGCGTCAACTATAACGGCACCGAAGTGGGCCAGGGCATCACGCAGCTGGAAGGCATGGCCCAGCCCAACTACTACTGGGACCCGGTGATCGCCCCCTCCGGCATGGCCGAGTATACCGACGATCTCATTGACGAATGGGACGGCGCGCTCCTCGTGGGCGGCCTCGTCTCCCAGGGGATCGTCATCCTTCACATGGACGGCGGCCGCGTGGAGCGGGAAGACCGTGTAAGTCTCGGCCACCGCATCCGCGACGTGAGAGTGGGGCCTGACGGCGCCGTCTACGCCGTCACAACCTCCCGCCGCAGCGGCAGCCGGATCATCCGCATCGCACCTGCTGAGGCCTCCTAACCCGTTTCATTCCATCAGCGAGCGGCCGGTCATGGCGGCCGGCTGCTCAAGCCCCATCATCGCCAAAAGCGTCGGCGCAAGATCGCAGAGCTTTCCGTCATGGAGCTTCGCAGCGTCCGTCCCCACCGCGATCACAGGCACCACATTAAGGGTGTGCGCCGTATGCGGCCCACCCGTCTGCGGATCCACCATGGTTTCGCAATTGCCATGGTCCGCGGTGACGATGAACGCGCCGCCCGCCTCAGCCATGGCCTTTGTGACCTCACCGAGCGCCCCATCAACCGTCTCCACGGCCTTAATGGCGGCGGCAAGGTCGCCGGTGTGGCCCACCATGTCCGGGTTGGCGTAGTTCACCACGATCAGGTCGTACTTGCCTCCCCTGATGGCGGCGAGCAGCGCTTCAGTCAGCTCAGGCGCCGACATCTCCGGTTGAAGATCATAGGTCGCCACCTTGGGCGAGGGGATCAGCACGCGCTCTTCCCCCTCAAACGGCGCCTCCCGCCCCCCATTCAGAAAGTATGTGACATGCGGATACTTCTCCGTCTCCGCCAAGTGGATCTGCGCAAGACCCGCTTTCGCCACGGTTTCCGCCAGCCCGTCAGCAAGGCTTTGCGGCGCGAACAGCGTCTTCATCACATGGTCGAGCGCACCGCCGTAGGACACCATCCCAATGGCCGACGCAAACTTCGGGGCGGTCCGCTCAAACCCGTCAAAATCATCCAACAGCAGCGCTGACAGGATTTCCCGCGCACGGTCCCCCCGAAAGTTCAGAAAGAACACGCCGTCGCCATCCTGCATCCCGCCGTAGCCGTTTATGGCGGCAGGCACGATGAACTCGTCGGACACATTGTGTGCGTACGCATCCTCGATGGCCTCAACGGCACTCCCCGCATTTGCGCCCTCTCCACCGGCGATGGCCCGGAACGCCTTCTCCACCCGGTCCCATCGGTTGTCGCGGTCCATGGCAAAATAGCGCCCGCTCACCGTGGCAATCTGCGCGCCGTCGGGCAGCGCGTCCGCCACCTCACTCACAAAGTCGCGGGCCGAGCGCGGCGGGGTATCCCGCCCGTCGGTGAACACATGAAGCGCCACCGGCACACCCTCCGACGCGAGGATCTTCGCAGCAGCGAGGGCGTGTCTTTGGTGGGCATGCACCCCACCCGGCGAAATCAGCCCCATCAAATGCGCTGTGCCGCCGCTTTGTTTCAGCGCGTCGATGAAGCCGCTGTCGCTGACGGCCTTGGCAAAACTCCCGTCCGTCACAGCATCGTCGATGCGCGGCAACTCCTGCTTCACCACGCGCCCCGCACCAATATTGAGATGCCCCACCTCCGAATTGCCCATCTGCCCTTCCGGCAAACCCACCGCAGGGCCGCAGGTGGTCAGAAACGCGTGCGGGCAGGTCTGCCACAGCCGGTCGAAGTTCGGTGTGTTGCCAAGGCGCACGGCGTTCGCCTCGGTCTCCTCTCGCCAGCCCCAACCGTCCAGGATCATGAGCATGACGGGCTTTGGCATGGTGTCCTCGCGCTTCAGGGGGCAGCCGGCGCTACCCCATCAGCGATGGCAGCCAAAGGGCCAGTCCCGGCACCGCGAGAAGTAGGAGAACGCGCACGATATCGGCAAGGATAAACGGCACGACACCCTTAAAGATCGCGCCGAGCGGCACGTCAGGCATCACCGACTTCAGCACGAACACGTTAAGGCCCACCGGCGGCGTGATGAGGCTGATCTCCGTCATCACCACCACCAAAATGCCGAACCAGATGAGATCATAACCGAGCCCCGCCACGATGGGCGCAAAGATCGGCACAGTGAGAAGGATCATGGAGAGGGACTCCAGAACCATCCCCAGCACCAGATAAACCAGAAGGATCGCGAGGAGCACCATGAGCGGCGAGAGCTCGGCAGCGTTTAGAAAATTGGTGAGCGCGGCGGGCAGCCCAGCAACATTCACAAAATTTGCAAAGACCAGCGCGCCGGCAAGGATGGTGAACATCATCGTGGTGGTGGACGCGGTCTCAGCGAGCGCCTCAACGAACCCCTTTGCCGTGAGCCGCCCGCTGGCAATCGCCATGATCAGCGCGCCGAACGCGCCGACGCCGGCAGCCTCAGTGGCCGTGAAAATGCCCGCGTAAATCCCGCCGATCACCACCACGAAGAGAAGAAGGATGCCCGACACGCCGAGTGTCGCGACAAGCTTTTCCCGCAACGTCGTTTTCGGCCCGCGTGCGGCGGCGGCAGGATCGAGCGCGCAGGTGACCCGCACCGCGATCAGGTAGCCCACAATCCCCAAAAGACCCGGGATGAGCCCTGCAATGAAGAGGGCGGAAATGTTCTGCCCCGTCGTCACCCCGTAAATTACCAGGATCACCGAGGGCGGGATGAGGATGCCGAGCGTGCCGCCGGCCGCGATCACCCCCGCCGCCAGGCTGTCGGACGTGCCGTACTGGCGCATGGAGGGGAGCGCCACTTTGCCGATGGTCGCCGCCGTGGCGAGGGAGGAGCCGCAGACGGCGGAAAACCCGCCGCAGGCCAGTGCAGTTGCCATGGGGAGGCCGCCCCGGCGCGCGCCCAGCCAGGCATAACAGGCCGCGTAGAGCTTCTCTGAGAGCCCGGCGCGGGTGACAAGGTTCCCCATCAAGATGAAGAGCGGCACCACCGACAGCGTGTAGGAGAGCCCCGTGTCGAACAGCGTGTTGCCCACAATGGAAAACGCGCCGCGCGGCCCCAGCAGGAGGACAAGCCCCACCGTCCCCACAAGCCCCATGGCAAAGGCGATGGGAATGCCGGCAAGGATCAGCACCAAAAGCGCGATCAGCCCCGGCACCCAGGGCTCAAGTCCCATCAACAGAGCGGCCTCCTCAAGACCGCGGCACGCCGGGTTGTACGACGCGGATCACAGCAACGATTGCCGCAACGGCGGAAAGCGCCATCAAAGCAAAGGCCACCGGCGCCAGGGGTATGCGCAAAAGCACTGTGGCGTCGCCAAACTCGCTGAGGGTTTCCCCGCGCCGATAAAGCAGCCAAGCCGCCCCGGCGAGGAGCAGCGCAACCATCACATCGCCCAAAATTCCAAGGCCCCGCTGCAGCCACGGCGGCAAGTGATCCACCACAAGGCGGACACTCACGTGCTCGCCCCGCGCGGTCACAATCGGAAGTCCGGCAAAGATGGCGAGCGCCAGCATGATCTCGGTGGCCTCAAAGGCGCCGGGTACGGGCGCTGACAGGAGATAGCGCCCCACCACGTCAACCACCGTCAGCACCATCATGGCGCAAAGCAGGATGCCAGCCGCGACGAGAAGGATCGCGCGGCCGGCGTTCTCCAAGCTCACGAGCCGCCGGCGCCCACTTTTTCGCGCAAGGCGGAAAGGGCGGCCTCACCGTCAACACCCTTTTCCTTGGCAGCGTCCAGGAACACCGCGTCCACACCGTCCAGCGCCTCGGTGATCTCGCCCACAAACGCCTCCGGCGCGGTGCTCAGCGTCATGCCGGCAGCGGTCATGGCATCCCGGCCCGCGGCATCGGCCGCATCCCACGCCTGCCCGGCGCGCCTCGCCAGCGCAACGCCCGACAAGCCGTCAATGGCCGCCTTGTCTTCGTCGGAAAGGCCGTCCCACGTGTCGGAGTTCATGATCATGAAAAACGAGGTGTTGTAGAGGCCGCCGGGCACCTCAACCCCATGCTTCAGCACACTGTCGATGCGGAAGAAGGGGACTGACTCGGGCGGAAACAGAATCCCGTCCGCCACACCATTGGACAGGATCTCAAACACCTGCGGGGAGGGGGCAGACACCGGCACCATGCCGAGCCGCTGGGCAACCATGTTGGCAAGCCCGCCGCCCACGCGCATTTTCAGGCCGTCGGTGTCTTCAAGCGAGCCCACCGGCTCACCGGTGGTGTAAATGCCGCCGGGGCCGTGGACCCAGACGCCCAGCAAATGCACACCCCGATGCTCGTCCGCGTCGGCAAAGAATGCGTCGTGCACTTCTTGATAGGCGACGGAAAGGTCCTCGGAGCTGTCGGACAGGAAGGGCAACTCGGCAATGGTGGTGAGGCCAAACCGGTTCGGCGTGTAGCCGTGCACGCCAAAGGCAACGTCAGCCGCACCGTCGCGGATGAGGTCATACTGCGCCGGCGGACTGCCGATGGGCGCGGCCATCACCTCAACCTCAACACGGCCTTCCGTCGCCTCTTCGACGGCTTCGCCCCATGGAACCACGATATCTTTCACGATCGGATGGCTCGGCGGCAGCCAGTTGGAGACCCTGAGCGTTGTCTGCGCGCTGGCCGGCAGGGCAAGCCCCACCCCAAGCGCTGCGGCAACAGCAACAATACGGAGCGACGTCATGGCCGTATCCTCATTTCGAAAAGCTCTTCTGAAGGCAGAGCTTATTCACGATGCGCGCCAGCTGTCGACGCCCGATGGGCGAGCGGCTTGCAGCAGTAGATGTCGCACACGGCTCACGGGGCTGTGCAGGCGCGAAACAACCGCTACATAGAACCATTATGAACAGTCACGTGACGCTCCGCTCGTTGACGACGTCTGACACTGAGGTGTTGGACGCTCCGCCACCGTCGCGCACATTCTCCGGC
>JBCDFB010000230.1:0-5120 GCA_039178655.1 Pseudomonadota bacterium
CGCTGGGCACGGAGGCGGCGGCTCAGCTCAAGCTCGACATGTTCAACAAGGAAACGAAGGTCGCCGAGAACAAGGAAGCGATCCGCCTGCTGCGGGAAGCCGACATCTTCGTTGAAGCACAGTTTATTGTCGGCCTCGACAACGAAACCAAGGAAACGCTCGAAGAGACCTATCGGATGGCGTGGGATTGGCAGCCCGATCTCGCCAACTGGGCCATGTACACGCCCTGGCCATTCACGACGCTTTACTCGGAAATCAAAGACAAGGTCGAGATTTTCGACTTCGCTAAATATAACTTTGTGACGCCCATCATGAAGCCGGAGGCGATGGACCGGGGCGAATTGCTCGACGGCGTCATGAACAACTACCGGCGCTTTTACATGAAGAAGGCGCTGTTCCATTATCCGTGGCGTGGCACCGGCTTCCGCCGGCGGTACCTGTTGGGCTGCTTGAAGGCTTTTCTGAAAGCGGGCTTCCAGCGCACGTTCTACGACCTCGGCAAGGCGGGTTATTGGGGACCGCAGTCGAAGAAGACGGTCAACTTCAACTTTGACCGCACGCGCACCATCGCCCCGGCGCAGATGGACGATTGGGAAGCCGCTGCTGAGCGCGCCGACAAGATGCGCAAGGCCCGTGAGAAGGTGGGCGAAAGAACCCCCGCAAAGGTCATGGCCTGCGGTGGCGGCACGCAGCAGTTGCCGGGTGAGGGGGCGCTGACGTGAGCGCCGGCGCCCTGGAGTTGACGGGGGGCCACCGGCCGCCCGCCCAGGTGCGCAAGGATCGCCGTGCCTCCCGTTCGAGGGCTGCACCCAGCGCGGCACACCTCCATCAGGTGGGGCCGAACGCTGTCATCCAATTGGGCCATGCCCTGCGCGCTGCCGGCGGTGATGCCTTGGCGCAGCAGGTGTTTGATGCCGCCGGCAGCGCCCATTGGCTGAGCGATCCGCCATCCAGCATGGTGGATGAACGGGCCGTGGCGCGGCTCTTCCACGCGACCCGTGCCGCCCTGCCGCAGACCGCTGACGAGGTTCTCGCCGAGGCCGGGCGGCGCACTGCAGACTATGTGGCCGCGAACCGTATCCCGCGTCTTGCCAGGCTGATGCTGCGCGTTCTGCCGCGCGGGACGGCCGCGCGCGCCCTCGCAAAAGCCGTGGAACGGCACGGGTGGACATTCTGCGGCTCGGGCACGGTGACATTTGCCAGCACTCAGCGCGATCGCCTGATCTTTGCCATTGAGGGCAACCCCATCGCGACACCCGGCTGCCCTTGGCATGTGGCGGTTTTCGAGCGGCTTTTCAGGCGCTTCGCCACCCGCGCGGCGAGCGTCCAACACACCACATGCTGCGGCCGCGGTGCGCGCTGCTGCGTCATCGAAATCACTTTGCGACCCACAGGGAAGGCGGGGGCATGACACCGCAAATCGCCAAATATCTGCAGCGCGCCGTGCCGCGCTATACCAGCTACCCCACCGCGCCGCACTTTCACGATGGAGTGGACAGCGCCGCCTACGGATCATGGCTGTCGGCGCTGGATCCGGCAAAGCCCATTTCGCTTTACCTGCACATCCCGTTCTGCAGGCAGGTCTGCTGGTACTGCGGCTGCCATATGAAGCTCCTGGGCACCCGCGCGCAGCCGCTCACCAGCTATCTGGACACGCTGCTGGACGAGATGGCGCTCGTCGCGACGGCGCTTCCTGCACGCATGGCCGTGAGCCACATCCACTTCGGCGGCGGTACCCCCACGGTGATGTCCGGCCAGGACCTTGCGCGGGTCATGAAAACCATCAACCGCCACTTTGACGTATTGGGGGATGCCGAACTCGCCATTGAGGCCGACCCGCGCACCTTCACCGACGCCATGGCCATGTGGCTGGGGGCGCTGGGCTTTAACCGCGCAAGCTTCGGCGTCCAGGAGTTTGATCCGACTGTGCAATTGGCCATCAACCGCGTGCAGCCGCCGGAGATGGTTGCACGGGCCGTGGAATCCCTGCGCCGGGAAGGCGTTGAGAAGATCAACTTTGATCTCATCTACGGCCTTCCGTTCCAGACTGCCGAGACCCTCAGTTCGACCGTGGACGCGGCCATTGCCATGGCGCCGGACCGCATTGCGCTGTTTGGCTACGCCCACGTTCCATGGAGGGCGAAGCGCCAACGAAAGATCGATGAAAGCGCCTTGCCTGGGCCAGAGGCCCGGCTGGAGCAAGCAGAGAGGGCGGCCGACGCGTTGGCCGACGGCGGCATGGTGCCTGTGGGGCTTGACCATTTTGCCGCGCCTGAAGACCCGCTCGCCCGCGCCGCGCTGGAGGGCAAACTGCGCCGCAACTTCCAGGGCTACACCACAGACGATGCCAAGACGCTGATCGGCCTTGGCGCAACGTCCATCGGCAGAACGCCGAGCGGTTATGTCCAAAACACTGCCGAGACAGGGGCATGGGCGCGCTCCATCGCGCTGGGCCTTTTGCCGGTGGCGAAGGGGATTGCCCTGTCACCCAACGACCTTGCGCGCGCGGAGGTGATCGAACAGCTCATGTGCGGGCAGAGCGCGGACACCGCAGCCATTGCCCGGCGCCACGGTGTGGACCCATCGTTTGCGCACGAGCCGCTACAGGACCTTCAGGAAATGGCGCAGGAGGGTTTCCTCACCATTGACGACGGGAAGGTGTGCATGACACAGGCTGGCCGCCCCCTCATGCGCGTCGCCGCAGCCGCCTTTGACGCCTACCTCAGCGAAAGCGTTGGGCGCCATTCGGTTGCGGTTTAGACCACGCCATGGCCGGATCGTCCGGCCGCCCGCGACCCGCGACCGAGCGGACATGGTGCGCATCCCGCGCTGCCGCGGGGTCTCACGGTCAGTCGTGCGTCAGGTGCCGCAAAAGGTCTGATAAACCCGCTCGTCCGGGCGGGGCGGCAGGTCGTACCCCATGCCCGGCGGTGGCGCTTGGAAAGGTGTGGCAAGCACGTCATTCAGCCCATGGAACGGGGCAAAATCCCCTGACTGCGCCGCGGCAATGGCCTGATTGACTTTGTGATTGCGCGGGATGACCGCGGGGTTGACGCCGGCCATCTCAGCCATGCGCGGCGCGTCGGCCCGCTCTGTTCCGACACGCTCACGCCAGCGGGAAAGCCACGCATCCAGCGGCGCAGCATCCTGGAAGAGCGCTCTGATCTCGCCATCGTCAGCGGGCTGTGCGGAAGCTGCAGGCACGTTGCAGAGTGCGCGGAAGGTGAGCGTAAAGTCAGCGCCCGCATCCGCCATGACCGTCAGCAGATCTTTGATGAGGGTATCGTCGCCGTCCCGTGCGGTGGCGAGGCCGAGCTTCTTGGAAAACTCTGCTTGATAGGCTGCGGCAAACTGCGAGGGATAGGTGTCCAAAAGATCCTGCGCGATCTTAAGCGCCGCTTCTTCCTCCGGATGAAGGATGGGCAGAAGCGCTTCGGCAAGGCGGGCAAGGTTCCAGCCTCCGATGGCCGGCTGGTTCGCGTAGGCATACCGCCCGCCGTGGTCGATGGAACTGAGAACTCTCGCGGGATCGTAGCCATCCATGAACGCGCAGGGGCCGTAGTCGATGGTCTCGCAGGCGAGGGACATATTGTCGGTATTCATGACACCGTGGATGAAGCCCACGGCCATCCACCTTGCGATAAGGTCAGCCTGTCCGCTGATCACCTTTTCAAACAACAAAGCCCCAGCATCAGCGCCGGCATCGGTGATGCCCTGGTTGCGTGACAAGGTGTAATCGGCGAGCGCGCGGAGCGCCTCCACGTCCCGGCGCGCGGCAAAGTACTGGAACGTGCCGACCCGCACATGCCCGCGCGCGACACGGGTGAGCACCGCCCCGGCCTCCACCTCCTCGCGCACCACCCTGCCGCCGGTGGCGACAGCGGCCAGCGCACGGGTGGTGGGAATGCCGAGCGCTGCCATCGCCTCGCTGACAATCACCTCCCGCAGCACGGCGCCGAGCGGCGCAAGGCCATCTCCCATGCGCGAAAACGGCGTGCGGCCGGAGCCCTTGAGCTGGACGTCCCGCAACACACCGTCACTCCCGGTGACTTCGCCCAGGAGCAGCGCACGCCCGTCACCCAATTGCGGTGAGAAGCCGCCGAACTGGTGCCCGGCGTAGGCCATGGCAAGCGGCTCAGCATCCGCCGGCACGAGGTTGCCGCCGAAGATGTCCGCAAGGGTGGCGGGCTCTAGCGCATCCGCCGCAATCCCGATCTGTGAGGCAAGCGCCGGGTTGAACCAAAGGAGCGTCGGTGTGGCGACCGGCGCCGGGTCCTGCCGCACGAAGAAGCGTTCAGGCAGGCGTGCGTAGGTGTTCTGAAAGCCCAGGCGCGGCCCCTGTGCTGGCGTCTGCGATTGCATATCCGGCTGCGGCGTCGCCTGCATGTTGTCCCCTCAGTGATCCCGCAACCTCATATGGTCGCCACGGGCGCCAAGACGATGCCTAGCCGGCCGCGGTCATCACGGAGTGCAGCGGCCGCTGCGCTGAGAGCATCCAATCTATGAGGGGGTGGCCTAGCGGGTGGGGACGGGTACGTCGCCGCGATAGTCGTAGAAGCCGCGGCCCGCTTTGCGGCCTAGCCAGCCGGCTTCCACATACTTCACCAGGAGCGGACAGGGCCTGTATTTGCTGTCCGCCAGCCCATCGTGCAGCACCTGCATGATGGACAGACACGTGTCGAGCCCGATGAAGTCCGCCAACTGGAGCGGCCCCATTTTATGGTTTGCGCCGAGCCTCATGGCCGTATCGATCGCCTCCACCGTCCCGACCCCTTCGTAAAGGGTGTAGATGGCTTCGTTGATCATCGGAAGCAGGATACGGTTGACGATGAAGGCTGGAAAATCCTCAGCAACGGCAGTGACTTTCCCGAGCCGATCGCAGAATTTGCCGGCAAGGCTGAAGGTTTCGTCGGAAGTGGCAATGCCGCGCACAAGCTCCACAAACTCCATCACGGGAACGGGATTCATGAAGTGGATGCCGATGAAGCGCTCCGGCCGGTCGGTCGCCGATGCAAGTCGTGTGATGGACAGCGACGACGTATTGGTCGCCAAAATGGCTTCTGGCTTCAGCAGCGGGCAGACCTGCGAATAGATCTTCTTTTTGACTGGCTCGTTTTCCG
>JBCDFB010000231.1:0-5081 GCA_039178655.1 Pseudomonadota bacterium
CTTTGACCTTGCGCCGGCCATGGCGCGCGAAGGGGCCGGGTTCGACAAATCTGCCGCTTGGCTCGACGCGGTCCTCCAGGATCCTGTGCTGTCCAAGGTGAAACTCATCGCCGAGCCCTGGGACCTTGGTCCGGATGGCTATCAGGTGGGCAATTTCCCGCCCGGCTGGGCCGAGTGGAACGGCCGCTATCGCGACAATGTCCGCTCCTTCTGGCGCGGCGAGTCCGGCCTCCTCCCCGCCATCGGGCGTGACCTGTTGGGCTCTGCCGACATCTTCGACCATTCGGGCCGCAAACCCTGGGCGAGCGTTAATTTCGTCACCGCCCATGACGGGTTCACCCTGAAAGACCTCGTCAGCTACAATCACAAACACAACGAAGCGAACGGCGAAGGCGGACGGGACGGGCACGACGACAACCGCTCCTGGAACTGGGGCCAGGAGGGGGAGACTGACGAAGTCTCCATCCTGGACCTGCGCGACCGGATGCGCCGCAATTTCATGGCGACGCTCTACCTCTCCCAAGGCACCCCCATGTTGCTGATGGGCGACGAGGTGGGCCGCACCCAATTCGGCAACAACAACGCCTACTGCCAGGATACGGAAATGAGCTGGCTGTCTTGGACCGGCCACGCGGAGCGGGATGCGGCCTTCCTGGAGTTCACCAAAACCATGATTGCGCTGCGCAAAAGCCATCCAGTTTTTGCCCAGAGAAAGTTCCTCCACGGCAACCCGCTGCCCGGCCACGCAGAGGACCTGAAGGATATTTTGTGGCTGCGGCCCGACGGCGAAAGCATGGGCCAGGCGGACTGGCACGAGGCAGACCCCAAGACGGTCGCCCTCGTCCTGAGCGATCACACCGGGAAGCGCTTTGTGGTGTTCATCAACGCCTTTTCCCAAGCCATGGAGTACCGCTTGCCCGCGTCGCTTGCGGCCCTGCCTTGGAGCCTTCTGGTCAACACCGCCGACGGCTCCGCTTTTGCTGACCTGTCAGGCCCCCATCTCGACACGCCGGTCATGGTTCCGGAACGCTCGCTCGTAGCAGCCGTGTCCCGCACGCCGGCCCCTGCCGCGCCATGAGCGCAACGATGAGCACAAGCGCCAAAGTGGCCTGGGGCCCAGCGCTCCTGCCGGGGGGCGGCGCGCGCTTCTGCCTCTGGGCGCCCGACGTTTCAACGCTCAGCCTGCGTACGCCAAAGGGCGACCTTCCCATGCAAAGCCAAGCTGACGGCTGGTTCGCGCTGGAGACCGATGCCGTGCCGGTGGGCGGCGCTTACGCCTTCGTCCTGCCCGATGGTTTTGCAGTGCCTGACCCGGCCGCCCGAGCGCAGATGGGCGACGTCCACGGCCCTTCCAAACTCGTCGATCCCCAGGCGTTTCGGTTCAGTCCATTCAAAGCGCGGCCGTGGAGCGAGACGATTATCTACGAGATGCACGTGGGAACGTTCACGCCGGAAGGCACGTTCCGGGCTGCGATGGAGCGATTGCCCCATCTTGCCGACCTCGGCGTCACGGCGGTTGAGCTGATGCCGCTTGCCCAATTCGGCGGCAACCGCGGCTGGGGCTACGACGGCGTGCTCCTTTACGCGCCCCACAACACCTACGGCACCCCTGATGATGTCAAAGCCTTTGTGGAGGCTGCCCACAGTCACGGCCTGATGGTGTTCCTCGATGTCGTCTACAACCACTTCGGGCCGGACGGGAATTACCTCGGCAAATACGCAAGCGCTTTCTTCGACGAGGAGCGCCACACCCCTTGGGGTGCCGCCATCGCCTTCCAGAATGCCGCGGTGCGCAGCTTCTTCGTTGAAAATCCGCTTTACTGGCTGCGCGAGTTCAACCTCGACGGTCTGAGGTTCGACGCCATCGACCATGTGCGTGATCCATCGCCGCAGCCCATCCTCAACGAAATGGCGCGCCGCATCCGCGAAGAATTCTCCCGGCCCATCCACCTGCACACCGAAGACGAGCGCAACATCGTCTCCCTCCACCCCTACGTGGGCGGGCGCCCGCTTCTGTTTACGGGAGAATGGAACGATGACTATCATAACGTCATCCACCCCATCGCCACCGGCGACAACGAGGGCTACTACCAGGACTTTGTGGACCGGCCCTGGCACAAGCTCGCCCGCGCGCTTGCGGAGGGTTTCGTGTTTCAGGGCGAGCCGTCCAACAGCCACGATGGCGAACCCCGTGGCGTGCCGTCCGCCGGCCAGCCCATCAACGCGTTCGTCGCCTTCAACCAGAACCACGACCAGGTGGGAAACCGCGCCTTCGGTGAGCGGCTGATTGCGCTGACCGATAAGGACCTTCTGACCGCGCTCACCGCCATGCTCCTCCTGTCGCCCCAAACCCCGCTCCTCTGGATGGGCGAAGAGTGGGGGGAGACGAACCCCTTCTGCTTCTTCTGCGACTTTAAGGGCGACCTTGCCGATGCCGTGCGCAAAGGCCGGCGCAACGAATTCGCCAAGTTCGACGCCTTCATCGACCCGGAAAAGCGAGACGACATTCCAGATCCCAATGCGCCGGAAACCTTCACCGCATCACAGCTCGACTGGACGAAGCCGGACAGCGCGGAGGGTGCGGCCTGGCTCTCCCTCTACAGACACCTCATCGGGCGCCGCCAAGCGGTGATTGCCCCACGGCTTGAGGGTATCGGTCCCAACGCCGGGCAAATCGTCCACGTGGGGGAGGGGACCGCCGAGGTCACCTGGCGCCTTGCCGACCAAAGCACTCTCCACATGAGCGCCAATCTGACGGCGGATGTGGCCGGCACCGTCCCCCAAGGCAATCTGGTCGCAGCCGTTGCCGGCGGTGCACTCGTGGAGGATCCTCGGCCCGCACCCTTTAGCGTGGTGGTCAAGCACCGGTCGTCATGAGCGCGTCCGCCGCCCTCAAAGCGAAAGCTGCCAAAGCCGGCATCCTGCTGGAGCCGCGATGGAGCGGCGCGCCGGACGTTCCCACCGAGACCCTGGAGGCCCTTTGCGAGCTCCTGGGTGAGCGGCCGCCAAGCCCGGCGCCCCCTGCGGAGACCGAGCAGGCCTTCGTTCCCCAGGCCGTGGATGAGCGCCGGCGCTTCGGCGTCGCCTTGCAGCTCTATCAGCTCCGCTCGGAGCGCAATTTCGGCGTCGGCGATTTGGGCGATCTCCACCCGCTCATCCGCCACTTTGCGGCCGAAGGGGCGGATTTCATTGGCCTCAACCCGCTCCATGCCCTTTTCACCGCAGCGCCGGAGCGCGCGTCGCCCTTCTCTCCGTCCGACCGCCGTTTCCTCAATCCCCTGATCATCGCCGTGGAAGAAATCACCGGCGCGGCAGGTGTTGACCGACAAAGCCTTTCCATTCCCGACAGCGCCGAAAAGGTGGACTACACCGCCGCCGCCACCGCGAAGCTGGCTGCGCTCAAGCGCGCCCACACCGATTGGCAAACCGCTTCGAGCCCTGCTGAGCAGTCTGACTTTAACAGCTTCGTCAAAGAGGGCGGGGAGGCGCTTGGGGACTTCGCCCTCTTCGAAGCTCTCTCCCACCACATGGTGAGCGACGGCCATGGCGCAGGGTGGACCGATTGGCCGGCGGCCTTCCGCGCCAAGGATGCGGCCGAGGTCGCGAGCTTTGCGGAAAGCCATTCGGCGGAGATTGAGTTTCAGCTCTTTCTTCAGTTCATTGCCGCAAAACAACTTGCACGCGCTCAAGCTGAGGCGCGCGAGGCGGGCATGGCCATCGGCCTTTATCTGGACCTTGCCGTGGGTACCGCGCCGGACGGTGCGGCCACCTGGGCCGATCCGACCCTTGCCATGGCCGGTGTGCGCGTTGGCGCGCCTCCGGATTTCTTCTCTGCCGAAGGGCAGGACTGGGGCCTTGCGCCGCTTTCTCCCACCATCCTCGCCGCCCGCGGCTTCGCGCCGTACAGGGACGTCCTCTCAGCCGTCCTCGGCCCTGCAGGCGCGGCGCGGATCGACCACGCCATGGGCCTTGAACGGCTCTACCTCATCCCGGAAGGCACAACTGCCCTCAGCGGCGCCTATGTGAGCTACGACGGTCTCACCGACTGCCTTATCAGCGCCACCCATGACCACCAGTCGCTCGCCATCGGCGAAGATCTTGGGGTCGTGCCAGAGGGGTTTCGCGAGCGTATGGGCGCGCGGCGCATCTTCGCCATGCGCATCCTCCCGTTCGAACGGGACGGTGCCCTCATGCGTGCGCCCGCCGCTTATCCGCGCGATGCGCTCGCGTGCCTGTCCACCCACGACCTTGCTCCCCTTGCAGCCTGGTGGGCGGGACTGGAGATCGACACGCGCGTCGCCGTCGCCGGCCTTTCCCCGGCCGATGCGCGCGCCGCCCATGCTGCCCGGCGAGGGGAGAAGGAACTCATCCTGTCCCTCGCCGGCCTGCCGCCGGGCCGCGCCGCTGATCCGCTGGGCGATGACCTGGTGCTCTTCATCCACCGAATTGTCGCTCGCAGCGCCAGCAGGCTCGTGGCCGTCCGCCTGGAAGACGTGGTCGGCGGCACGCGGCTCGTCAATCTCCCCGGCACGGACCGGGAGCATCCCAACTGGCGCCACACTCTGCCCCTCACGGTGGGCGAGATCATCGCGTCGGAGCGGCTGTCGCGCGTCTTTCAGATCATGCGGGAGGAACGGGGATGATCGGCGCCACCTACCGTCTCCAGTTCCGCAGCGGGATCGATTTCGCGGCGGCCGCCGCCCTTGCCCCGCATCTGGCAGCGCTGGGCATCACCCATCTTTACGCCTCACCCATCTTCGCGGCCGAGCCTGGCTCAACCCACGGCTACGACGTCACCGACCACAACGCGTTCGACCCCACGCTCGGCACCGCCGATGACTTTGCCGCTATGGTCGCCGCACTGAAGGCAAACGGCCTGTCGCTGATGCTCGACATCGTGCCCAATCACATGGCCGCCTCGCCCAACAATTCCTGGTGGAGGGACGTTCTGCGCCACGGGCGCGCCTCCCGATACGCCCGCCACTTCGATATCGACTGGTCCGCCGAGAAGCTCGTCCTGCCGGTCCTGGGCAAACCCTATGGCGATGCGCTGGCCGCCGGCGAAATCACGCGCGGCACAC
>JBCDFB010000232.1:0-5057 GCA_039178655.1 Pseudomonadota bacterium
GCTCTTTCAGGCCGGTGGCAAAGTTGCCGCGACCGTCAAAGCTCTTGGGGTTCAAACCACGAAAGTCCTTCACCCGCGGCAGGGCGATGGTCACGAAGCGGTCTAAAAACTCAAACATCCGCTGACGGCGAAGCGTGACTTTGCAGCCAAGCGGCATGTTTTCGCGCACCTTAAAGCCCGCGATGGAGTTCTTCGCCCGCGTCATCACCGGCGCCTGGCCCGCAATCAGCGTCAGGTCGCGGATGGCGGACTGCACCTTCTTGGTGTCGCCCACCGCCTCACCCACACCCATATTGATGACCACTTTGTCGAGACGCGGCACCATCATGATGTTGGGATAATTGAACTTTTCGCGCAGACCCGGCACCACCTTTTCGCGGTAGAGCGTCTTAAAGCGCGGCTCGTAGCCCTCCGGTAGCCCGTCGGTGCGGGCCTCGGGGGCGTCCATCACATCAGCCATCGATCACCTCCCCGGAGCGCTTGGCAACGCGCACCTTCTTGCCCTCGCGCACCTCAAAGCCCACGCGGGTGGGCTTGCCGTCGCTCGGATCCTCAATGGCAATGTTGGACAGGTGGATCGGCGCGGCCTTGGCGATGATCCCGCCTTCTTGATTCGCCGTCTGCTTCTGGTGGCGCTGAACGGTGTTCACGCCCGCAACGATGGCCCGGCTTTCCTGGGGCATCACGCGCAGCACTTCGCCCGACTTGCCCTTATCCCGGCCAGCCAGCACGACCACCTTGTCGCCCTTTTTGATCTTCGCGGCCACTTACAAGACCTCCGGCGCGAGCGAGATGATTTTCATGTGGTTCGACTGGCGCAGTTCCCGCGGCACCGGGCCGAAAATGCGCGTGCCGATGGGCTCCTTGTTGTTGTTTACCAACACGGCCGCGTTGCCGTCGAAGCGGATCACCGAGCCGTCGGCCCGTTTGATATCCTTTGCGGTGCGCACCACCACGGCCCTGGCCACGTCGCCCTTTTTGACGCGACCGCGGGGGCTCGCCTCCTTCACCGAGACGACAATGATGTCGCCCACGGACGCATACTTGCGCTTGGAGCCGCCCAAGACCTTGATGCACATGACCCGGCGTGCGCCTGAATTGTCGGCGACGGCGAGGTTAGTTTGCATCTGTATCATTGTCGTTCTCGTTGGTTGGGAGGCCCGCTGACGGGCCGCCCCGCCATCAACCCTCCAGGTTTGCCGCTTCCGGCGTCATGATCAGAAAACCCGGCCTCAAGCCGCGCCGTCTTCCTTGTGGGCGTGGGCCGGGTCGGCGGCGGCCTGGGCAGCCGCATCGGCCGTCTCCAAAATGCCGGCCGGCGTCAGCTTGCCCACCACCGTCCATGTCTTGTTCTTCGAGAGGGGCGCACACTCTTCAATGCGCACACGGTCGCCGATCTCGTACCGGTTGCCCTCGTCATGGGCGTGGTACTTTTTGGTCCGCCGCACGGTCTTCTTCAGCAGCGGATGGGAAAAGCGCCGCTCCACTAGCACCGTGATTGTCTTGTCCATCTTGTCGGAGGTCACCAGACCTTCAAGGTTACGCTTGGGCATCTTGCACCTTCGTGGCTTCAGCGGCGCGGCGCTGGCCAAGCACTGTCTTGATCCGCGCAATGTCGCGGCGCACCACACGAAATCGCGCAGTGTTCTCAAGCTGGCCGGTCGCCTGCTGGAAGCGCAGGTTAAACTGTTCTTTCTTCAGGTCGCGCAGGTCGTCCACCAATTCGTCGGTGGTCTTTGCGCGCACATCCTCACCCTTCATGGCGCCCTACTCCGAAATGCGCTGCACGAAGCGCGTCTTGATGGGGAGCTTTGCGGACGCCAGGCGCATGGCCTCCCGCGCCACATCCTCAGGGACCCCGTCCAGCTCGAACATGATCCGGCCGGGGGCCACGCGGGCCGCCCAATACTCAACCGAACCCTTGCCCTTACCCATGCGCACTTCAGTGGGCTTCTTGGTGACCGGCACGTCCGGGAAGATGCGGATCCACACCTTGCCCTGGCGCCTCATATGCCGCGTCATTGCCCGGCGCGCCGCCTCGATCTGGCGCGCGGTGATCCGCTCAGGCTCCATCGCCTTCAAACCATAGGCGCCGAAGTTGAGCTCAGTGCCCCCCTTCGACAGACCGTGGATGCGGCCCTTGTGCTGTTTGCGGAATTTTGTCCGCTTCGGCTGCAGCATGACTTACCCCCGGTCCCCGCGGTCCTCGCCCCGGCGGCGGCCTGACGAACCCTGGTTCGACGCCTCAAGCGCCCGCTTCTCGGACGCCATAGGGTCGTGCTCCAAAATCTCGCCTTTGAAAATCCAGACCTTCACACCGCAAATGCCGTAGGCGGTGTCAGCCTCGGCGGTGCCGTAGTCGATGTCGGCGCGCAGGGTGTGAAGCGGCACACGCCCCTCGCGATACCACTCCGTGCGCGCAATCTCCGCGCCGCCCAAACGCCCGCCGCAGTTGATGCGAATGCCGCCGGCACCCATGCGCATGGCAGTCTGCACCGCCCGCTTCATGGCGCGACGGAACGCAATGCGCCGCTCAAGCTGCTGGGCGATGGAGGCCGCAACCAACGTAGCGTCCACTTCGGGCTTGCGCACTTCCACAATGTTCAGATGCACCTCGGAGTCGGTCATCTTGCCCACTGCCTTGCGCAGCCGCTCAATGTCCTGACCCTTCTTGCCGATGACGACGCCGGGCCGCGCGGAATGGATTGTCACGCGGCACTTCTTGTGCGGCCGCTCGATGACGATTTTCGACACCGCCGCCTGCTTCAGCTCTTTCATGAGCATCTCGCGGATGGCGATATCCTCATGCAGAAGGCGCCCATATTCGGGCCCCTCAGCGTACCAGCGCGAATCCCACGTGCGATTGATGCCGAGGCGAAGGCCGATCGGCGAGACTTTCTGGCCCATCAGGCTTGCTCCTCAACTTCCCGCACCACGATGGTGAGGTTGGAAAACGGCTTCGTCACCGAGCCCACGCGCCCGCGGCCCCGCGGCCGAAAACGGCGCAGCATCATCGCCTTGCCCACATAGGCTTCCTTTACGACGAGAGCATCCACGTCGAGTTCGTGGTTGTTCTCCGCGTTGGCGATGGCGCTTTCCAGCGTCTTCTTCACGTCTCGCGCGATGCGCTTCTGGCTGAATTCCAGCTCCGCCAGCGCGCGCTCCACCTTCTTGCCGCGGATGGTGCTTGCCACAAGGTTGAGCTTCTGCGGGCTCACCTTGATCATCTTATTGAAGGCGCGCGCCTCGGTGTCGGCGAGGGTGCGGGCCCGTTTCGGCTTACCCATTACTTCCTCTTCGCCTTCTTGTCCGCGCCGTGACCGTAGTAGGTGCGCGTCGGCGCGAACTCGCCGAACTTGTGGCCCACCATGTCTTCCGACACGCTCACCGGAATGTGCTTCTGGCCGTTGTAGACGCCAAAGGTCAGTCCCACGAACTGAGGCAGGATCGTGGACCGGCGCGACCAGATTTTGATCACTTCGTTGCGCCCGGACGAGCGCGACTTCTCAGCCTTTTTCAGAAGGTATCCGTCAAAAAACGGACCTTTCCAAACAGAGCGGGTCATTTACTTCTTCCGTGCGTGGCGCGAGCGGACGATGTACTTGTCCGTCGACTTGTTGGAGCGGGTGCGCTTGCCCTTGGTCGGCTGGCCCCACGGTGTCACAGGATGCCGCCCGCCTGATGTGCGGCCCTCGCCGCCGCCGTGCGGGTGGTCAAACGGGT
Organism: Pseudomonadota bacterium; assembly: GCA_039178655.1. GTDB lineage: Bacteria > Pseudomonadota > Alphaproteobacteria > Rhizobiales > Amorphaceae > Acuticoccus. The sequence continues at coordinate 3,724 of JBCDFB010000232.1, forward strand.
TCATGGCCACACCGCGGGTCTGGGGACGAATGCCCAACCAGCGCGCGCGCCCGGCCTTGCCCATGTTGGTGTTGGAATTGTCCGGGTTCGACACCGCACCCACCGTCGCCATGCAGGCCGCCGGCACGAGCCGCTGTTCGCCCGACTGAAGGCGCAGGATCGCATAGGACCGGTCACGCCCCACCAGCTGCGCATAGGTGCCGGCTGCGCGCGCAATCTGCCCCCCCTTCATGGGCTTCATCTCCACATTGTGGATGATGGTGCCCACCGGAATGGACGACAGCGGCATCGCATTGCCAGGCTTCACGTCGGCACGCTCGCCAGCGATGACCGTGTCACCCTCCGCAAGCCGCTGCGGCGCCAAGATGTAGGACAGCTCCCCGTCTTCATACTTGATGAGCGCGATGAAGGCTGAGCGGTTCGGATCGTACTCCAGCCGCTCCACAGTGGCCGGCACGCCGAACTTGCGGCGCTTGAAATCCACCATGCGGTAGGCCCGCTTGTGCCCGCCGCCGCGATGGCGCGAGGTCTTGCGCCCCACATTGTTGCGCCCGCCCGACTTGGTGAGCCCCTCCGTCAAGCCTTTGACGGGCTTGCCCTTCCACAAACCATCGCGCTTGACGATGACCAGTTGACGCTGTCCGGGCGACGTCGGGTTGAATGTCTTCAAAGCCATGGCGTCAAAGTCCCGTCGTCACGTCCACCGACTGGCCGTCCGCCAGGGTGACGATTGCATGCTTCACATCCGACGTGCGGCCCGGACGACCGCGGAAACGCTTGGTTTTGCCCTTGCGCACCAGCGTGTTCACCGCCGTCACCTTCACCTGGAAAAGCTGCTCGACCGCCGCTTTGATCTCAGGCTTAGACGCGCTCCTCGCCACGCGAAAGATGATCTGGTTGTGCTCTGCAGCCTCGGTGGACTTTTCCGTGATCACCGGGGACAGGATCACGTCGTAATGGGTGAGGGTCACAGCCATCAGTTCGCCTCCCCGTCACCGGCCGCTGCTTCAGGCGCCTCCGCAGGCGCAGCCGCGCCGGAAAACCGCTGCTCCAAACCGTCAAGCGCAGCGCGGGTCAGCACCAGCTTGTCCCGGCGCAAAATGTCGTAAACGTTGATCCCCGCCAGCGGCAGCACATCCACCGACGGAATGTTGCGCGCAGCCTTGGCAAATCCCGCATCAACGGTCCCGTCAACAATCAGCGCGCTCGACAGTCCCAGCGCACTAAACTGCGCACGCAAAACCTTGGTCTTGGGCTCGGCAACGCTCGCCGCATCAAGCACGATCAGCTCTTCGCCCCGCGCCTTCGCCGACAGCGCATGCTTCAGGCCCAGC
>JBCDFB010000233.1:0-5056 GCA_039178655.1 Pseudomonadota bacterium
AGTGTCGGGAAGAACGGCGGGCAGCGCACCGATCGCAGTGTGGTGGCAGAAGGTGCAATCCTTATCGAGCCGCGCGCCGACCCCGCCAAGGTCCGGTGCGCCCGGCGCGTGGTCGACGGCCAAAAGCACCCAATCCTCTCCGGACAGGTCGGAGATGTAGGCGACGTCCATGTTGAGGTGCTCGCGAACCGCACGCAGCGCCGCTTTCACGGTACCCAGTTGGGTCTCATCCTGCTGAGCGAGCCCCTTGGCGTGCTGCTCCAACGCCCTCTTAGCTAACGCCACCCGATACGCCCCATAGCCATCGCCGATAACAAACCACGCTACAGACCAAGGCCTGCGGCAGGCTTGCTACGACAAAACTGAGGCGGATGGGCGCCGCCCCGCCGCTCATCCCTTGCTCTGACCCATCACTAATGTAGAACGCAGCCACCGCATCTGTCCGTCCCACCGTCACCGCAGCGAGAGAGCGTCCATTGGCACGCCAATTCATCTATCACATGCAGGGCCTGTCGAAGACCTTTGGCTCCAAAAAGGTCCTCGATAACATCCACTTGCAGTTCTACCCCGACGCCAAGATCGGCGTGCTCGGCCCCAACGGCTCGGGTAAGTCGACGCTTTTGCGCATCATGGCCGGCGTCGACAAAGAGTGGAACGGCGACGCCTGGCTCGCCGACGGCGCCACCGTCGGCTACCTGCCGCAGGAACCGCAGCTCGATCCCGCCAAAAATGTCCGCGAAAACGTCATGGACGGCGTCAAAGAGAAGACCGACAAGCTCGCCCGCTACAACGAGCTTGCGATGGACTATTCCGACGAGACGGCCGAGGAGATGGCCGAGCTTCAGGACTACATCGACACTCACAATCTTTGGGACCTCGACAGCCAGATCGACCAGGCGATGGACGCGCTGCGCTGCCCGCCCGACGACGCGGATGTCTCGGTCCTGTCCGGTGGTGAGCGCCGCCGCGTCGCGCTCTGCCGGCTTCTCCTTGAGCAGCCCGACCTCATCCTGCTCGACGAGCCCACCAACCACCTCGACGCCGAAAACGTCGCGTGGCTGGAAAACCACCTGCGCGAGTACCCTGGCGCCATCCTGATCGTTACCCACGACCGCTACTTCCTCGACAACGTAACGGGCTGGATTCTCGAACTCGACCGCGGCCGCGGCATTCCCTACGAGGGCAACTACTCGGTCTATCTGGAGAAGAAGGCCAAGCGCATGGCGCAGGAGGGCCGCGAGGCCGCCGCCGAACAGCGCGCCCTCAACCGCGAGCGCGAGTGGATCCAGGCAAGTCCGAAAGCGCGCCAGACCAAATCCAAAGCTCGCATCCAGGCCTATGACGAGCTTCTAAAGCGCAACGAAGAGCGCACGCGCTCCGGCGAAGCGCAGATCATCATCCCGGCCGGCCCGCGCCTGGGCGACAACGTCATCGAGGTCGAGGGCCTCAAAAAAGCATTTGGCGACAAGCTCTTGGTGGACGGGCTCGACTTCAAACTCCCACCCGGCGGCATTGTCGGCATCATCGGCGCCAACGGTGCCGGTAAGTCGACCCTCTTCAACATGATCACCGGCAAAGACACCCCGGACGAGGGCGCTATCAATGTCGGCGATACCGTGCAGCTCGGCTACGTCGACCAATCGCGCGACGATCTGGATGGCAAAAAGACCGTCTGGGAGGAAATCTCCGGCGGCAACGACGTCATCGAGCTTGGCAAGCGCGAGATGAACTCCCGCGCCTATGTGGGGGCGTTCAACTTCAAAGGCGGCGACCAACAGCAAAAGGTGGGCAACCTGTCGGGTGGCCAGCGCAACCGCGTGCACCTTGCCAAAATGCTGAAGTCCGGCGCCAACGTCCTCCTGCTCGACGAGCCCACCAACGACCTCGACACCGAAACTCTCGCGGCGCTGGAAGACGCGTTGGAGGATTTTGCGGGCTGCGCGGTGGTGATCAGCCACGACCGCTTCTTCCTCGATCGCCTCGCCACACACATCCTGGCGTTTGAGGGGGACAGCCACGTGGAGTGGTTCGAAGGCAACTTTGAAGCCTACGAAGAGGACAAGAAACGCCGCCTTGGGCCGGATGCGATCGTGCCGCGCCGGGTAAAGTACAAGCGCCTCACCCGGTAGTCTGCCGCGCGATTGCGCGGTGGATCGGCTCGGTTAAGCTCATGATCATTCAACCGTGTGCATAATGATGCATTCGGTCCAGCGGAGATGATCATGAGCACGAGCCGCCGCACGGTGCGCCGGGGCAGTTCAGGCATACCGGTGCCGGAACTGCAGTCAGTCCTGAACGACCGCACCCAGGGCCTCAACATCAAGTTGGTGGTTGACGGAAAGTTCGGCCCGCTCACCGAGAGCGCGGTCCGCAAATTCCAGAAACAGTATGGTTGTGAGGTTGACGGGATCGTCGGGCCCGAGACGTGGGGCACGGTGGATGAGGTCTCTGGAGCAGGGCCGCGCGACCGGGCGCCGCGGGGGCAGCCGAAAGCCGTCTCACCGGCGCAGGATGGGGCCGGCCCGCCAAAGCCCGGAAACACGCCGGCGTCGCCCGCGCCACCTGCCGCGCCAGCAAAGCCGCGCGTCGGTCCGCCGCGGCCGGATGCCAGCGGCTTCGCGCGCCAGACGACGCAAGACGATTGTGGATATTTTGCCCACTATTGCCTTGCCGACTATGATGCCCGCCGCACCCTTGCGGGCGGCTTCACCCAGAAAGACGTGCTTGAAGAGCGCGACTCATTCTTCCGCAAACGCGGTGTGGACGGTCACCTTTACCTCGGCTACTCGGCCGCCGACGAATTCATGAACCACCTGGGCGAATTCGGGTACAGCGCGAAGTCCGCCCTCGCCATTTTCGATCCTAAGGTCGATGCGCAGGACACCGCAGCATTTCTCGTTCACCGGATGGGTCGCGGCGGCGTCACCATCACCTGCAACGACTTCGCCAAGATTTTCAATCTCGGCCATTGGATTGCGATCCTGGCAATCAAAGAAGTCGCCGGGTCGCACTACTTTTTCGTCTACGACAGCTCCTCTACGTTGATACGGATGATCTACAATGACAAGGAGACCACAGACACTGTCGGATGGGCGCCGTGGCGGCCGATGATTGCGTTTCTGCAAAGCTCTCGCGTGGGCTTCGTCATCTCCAAATACTGACCGCCGTCAGAGTAATGCCGCGTTCGCGAACTCATCGTCCGACCCTAGGTCACCACGTGATAGGGCGTCAGCGAGCGGCGCGTGGGGTCAACCATAAGCGTTCCGGAAAGGGGAGGGACCGCGCGCCAGGTGCAGTCTTCCCGCGGGCATACCCTGCAATTCACGCCGATGGGCGTCTCCCGGCGCACGGCGCCCTTCTTGGAAAGGTCCAGCCCGTCCGCATAGACCAGACGATCCGCGTGGCTTGCCTCCGCACCAACGCCGATGACCAACTCCTGGCCCGGCATGTGTGCGCCCTGACCCGGCCGGTTCACCGTGCGTGCCGCGGTGACGAACACCTGCCCTTCAGGCAGCGCCGCCACATCCACCACCACGCGGCCGGGGTTGCGGAAGGCCTCATAAAGGCGCCAGCGCGGGCATGTTCCGCCGGAGCGGGCAAACGGAAACACGCCGCCGCCGAAGCGTTTTGAGATGTTGCCCGCCCGGTCCACCCGGATCATGAAGAACGGCACGCCCCGTGCCCCCGGCCGGCGCAGCGTTGTCAGGCGATGGGCCGCCTGCTCGAACGAAGCGCCGAAGCGGGAGGCGAGCACCTCCACGTCGTAGCGGAGCCTCTCCGCCGCTTCGTGAAACCGGTCGTAGGGAAACATGATTGCCCCGGCGAGATAGTTGCCGAGGGTAAGGCGATACATTCCGCGCGAGGATTCGCCTGACAGTCGCGCATCCGCCGCCAGCGCGCGCACCAACTCGCCCGCCTCAAGCTGCCCCACCAGAGAGGCCACCTGGAACGTGCGGCCCGACGGCGCCAGCAATTCAGACAACAAAAGCCGCTTGCGGTGCCGGTCGAAGCGGCGAAGCAGCCCCTTCATCACGTCGTAGGGCATGATGACGACATCCACATTGTGCCGGTCTTTCAGATGGTTGACGAGGCTCGCCGTCAGCGACTGGGGCAAATCCGTGCGCAGTTTGCCCCGGGCAACAATGTCCTTTGCAGCGTCCTCCAGCGCGGCGAAGTAGTTATCGTTGGCCTGCAGCGTCTCGCGGGCCTCTTCCACGGCGGCGTTGCCGATGGCGGGCGCGTTTGCCCCGTCCGGCGCGGTGTCGGCGAGGGCGTTCACGTCGTCCCGCGCCTGCCGGTAGCGCTCGTGCAGCTTCAGCATGGCTTCCGCCGCACGGGGAAAAAGGTCGGCCATCTCCTCCAGCTCAACCGGCGAAAGGTCGATCCCCGACAGGGCCGGGTCGGCCGCCACCTCCTTCAGCCCCACACGGATGGAGCCGTCCGTGTTGGGCGCCAGGGCGCGCACATCCACGTCATAGACGTCCGCAAGGCGCAAAATGAGCTGTGCCGTCAGCGGCCGCTGGTTGCGCTCAATGAGCGTCAGATAGCTTGCGGAGATGTCCAGACCGTCGGCCATCTGCGCTTGGGTGAGGTTCATCCCTCGCCGCAGCTTGCGGATCTGCGGCCCCAAAAACAGCTTACGGCGTGCATCGAGATCAGACATTACAGACCTTACAACATGACAAGCTGTATCGGAGTTAACTAATACAAGAAGACCATCCTATCGCTTCATGGCCGTAGACGGGCCATAAGTCCAGGCACTATCTCCCTTCTCAGCCGGCAAATCAGCAGCCGGGGGGCTATTAGCCGCAAGAAGGTGTTATCACATGACGAGCTTTTCTGACCTCATCCCATTCGCGCAGAAAGGCCGTTATGACGGCATCAGCCGCGCCTACACCCCGGCAGATGTTGAGCGTCTGCGTGGCTCGGTCACCGTGGAACACACCCTTGCAAAGCGTGGTGCGGACCGTCTTTGGACGCTCCTGCATGAGGAGCCGTACATCAACGCCCTCGGGGCGGTGACCGGTAACCAGGCCGTCCAAATGGTCCGCGCTGG
>JBCDFB010000234.1:0-5053 GCA_039178655.1 Pseudomonadota bacterium
CGCCGCGCCACTTGCTGACGGTGTGGTCCGGGTCGAGGCGGTAAAATGCTGCGTCAGGCCTCTGCGGCTTCACCATGGAGTAGGTGCCCATCCAGAAGCGGCCCTGGCGGTCCGTCGCGCCATCGTTGAAGCGGTTGTAAGGAAGGTCCGCCTCCACGGGCGACACGAGCGTTTTCTCGCCCGTCACCAGGTCGAGCGTATAGACCCCGCTGGCAGCGCCCAACACAGCACCACCCTTCCGGCGCAGCGCGACGCAGCCGGCCTTTTCGCCCACTTCAATGTGCGTGTCCTCGCCCGTTGCAGGGTCAAATCGGTGGACGCGGCCGGCATCAATGTCGGTCCAGAAAAGTGCGCCCTCTTGCGCGTCCCAGACTGCGCTTTCGCCAAGGTGGGCCTTGGCGTCCAGCACGCACTCCACCTTTGCCAAGGCGCTCTTCTCCCTTGCCCGAACTCGGGCGCCCCAGCCTTAGCCCTCGGCTTGCCGGGCCAGTTCCTCAGCGCCCAGAGCCCGAAGTGCAACAGTCACAATCCCCGCCGCGTCGAGCCCTGCCGCGGCAACCATCAACTCGGGCTTGTCCTGGTCCACAAACCGGTCGGGCATGGTCATGGGCCGGACCTTCACGCCTTCGTCAAGCACACCGTCTCGCGCCAGGTGAGTGACCACGTGGCTGCCGAAGCCACCGTCGGACCCCTCCTCAACGGTGATCAGCACCTCGTGCTCGCGCGCCAAACGTTTGGCAAGGTCCAGATCGATGGGCTTGGCAAACCTCGCGTCCGCCACCGTGGTTGAAAGGCCCTTCGCCGATAGCTCGTCCGCTGCGGTCATGGCAGCGGAAAGTCGACTTCCCAGGGACAAGATGGCGATCTTCGTGCCCTCACGCAGCACTCGGCCTTTGCCGATGGGAAGCGCCACGCCTTCCTGGGGCATGTCCGTCCCCACGCCCTCCCCGCGGGGATAGCGGAAGGCGATGGGGCCCTCATCGTATGCGGCGGCCGTGGTGACCATGTGCACGAGATCGGCCTCGTCACCGGCGGCCATCACCACCATCCCGGGCAGGCAGCACAAATAGGCAAGATCGAACGAGCCCGCGTGGGTGGATCCGTCCGCCCCCACAAAGCCTGCCCGGTCGATGGAGAAACGCACCGGCAGTCCTTGGATCGCCACATCGTGGACAATCTGGTCGTAGGCCCGTTGCAGGAAGGTGGAGTAGATGGCGCAGAAGGGCTTCATCCCCCCTGCGGCAAGGCCGGCGGCAAAGGTCACCGCGTGCTGCTCGGCAATCCCCACGTCAAAGGTGCGATCGGGAAAGACCTTTTGGAAGACGTCGATCCCGGTCCCCGCGGGCATCGCAGCAGTAATGCCGACAATCCTGTCGTCGTTTTTGGCCTCGGCCACCAGTTGCTCGCCGAAAACCTTGGTGTAGCTCGGCGCGTTGGACTTTCCTTTCGACTGCTTGCCGGTAATCACATCGAACTTTGAGACGCCGTGATACTTGTCGGCTGAATCCTCAGCAGGTCCGTAACCCTTGCCCTTCTGCGTGACCACATGGACAAGAACAGGCTTGTTGTTGGCCTCGCGAACGTTGCGCAGCACGGGGAGCAGATGGTCAAGATTATGGCCGTCGATGGGGCCAACATAATAAAAGCCCAACTCCTCAAAGAGCGTGCCGCCCATGGTGATGCCCTTGGCAAACTCCTCCGCGCGCGCGGCGCCCCTTGCCACAAACTTCGGCAGGTGGCGCACAAGGCCCTTCATGGCATCGCGAAGGGACGTGTAGGGCTCGCCCGAAGCAAGCCGCGCCAGATAGGCTGACATGGCCCCCACCGGCGGGGCGATGGACATGTCGTTATCGTTCAGGATGACGATGAGCCGGGCGTCGTTGGCGCCGGCATTGTTCATGGCCTCGTAGGCCATACCGGCGCTCATCGCACCATCGCCAATCACCGCGATGACCTCGTTATCAGCCCCCCTCAATTCGTTTGCGGTGGCAAAGCCGAGGCCGGCGGAAATGGACGTGGAGGAGTGGGCCGCGCCGAACGGGTCGTAGTCGCTCTCAGAGCGCTTGGTGAAGCCTGAGAGCCCACCCCCTTGGCGCAGGGTCGTCATCCGGTCGCGCCGGCCAGTAAGGATTTTGTGCGGATAGCACTGGTGCCCCACATCCCAGATAAGGACATCGCGCGGGGTATCGAAAACGTAGTGGAGCGCAACGGTGAGTTCCACGACGCCCAGGCCCGCGCCCAGGTGGCCGCCGGTCACGGAAACCACCTCGATCAATTCGTCTCGCAACTCGTCAGCGAGGGGGCGCAATTCCTTCTCGGAGAAGGTGCGAAGGTCCTTAGGGGACTTCACACGATTGAGGAGTTGACGCACGCGTGCCCCCATCGTTCTAAATTGTGTCAATTAGAATAGACAACTCTGCGGGCGTGTCAAAACAAGCTTTGACGCCCTTTGATTCGATACCAATCCAGTGAGGACGAGGCGACGCGGCACTTGCGCACCCGCGCGGGAGCTTTAGCCGATGGTGCGGGTCAGAACATCCTGCCAGTTGCGGAAACAGACCCTATCGATGAGGTCGTCATCATATCCTGCCGCGCGCATGGCGGCGACCAGATTGGGCAGCCCAGTCGCATCGCCAATATCGGCGGGGACCAAAGCGCCATCGAAATCAGACCCCAGCGCGACGCCGCCCGGGCCGAGCTTATTGAGCATGTGATCGAGATGGCGAACCATAGTGTCAAGCGGGGTTGACGGTTGGCGGCGCCCGTCTTCGCGCAGGAAGAAGGTCGCGAAGTTGAGGCCCACCACACCCTCGCTGTCGCGGATGGCGTCCATCTGCGCGTCGGTAAGATTGCGTGACACGGGGCAGACGGCATGGGCGTTGGAGTGGGTTGCCACGAGCGGCGCGTGAGAGTGGCGCGCCACATCCCAAAAACCGCGCTCGTTGAGGTGGCTGACGTCCACCATGATGCCCAGCGCGTTGCATTCCTTCACCAGTGCGACGCCCGCCTCGGTCAGCCCCGGACCTATGTCCGGCGTTGAGGGAAACCGAAACGGAACGCCGAAGCCGAACCAGGTGGGTCTGCTCCACACGATGCCGAGCGAGCGCACGCCCCCCGCATAAAGAACATGAAGATTGTCGAGATCCGGCGCGATGGCCTCTGCCCCTTCAAGGTGCAACGTCATCGCGAACGCACCGTCATCCACAGCGCGTCCGATTTCGCCCGCGCTTCGACAAATGCGGACCGTACCGTTCGACGCACGCTCCAGCCGCAGCGCGATGGAAAGCTGGCTCAGCGTCACCTTCAAAGCGTGTTCGTGGCGCTGGGCCGCAAGGTTGGCCGCGTTGCCGCCGGCGTCCCCGCCCGACTGGGCGCGCCGGGTGGTCACTCCATCAACGTCCATCACGAACGTGGCGAAGATGCCGCCCACCAACCCGCCGGTGCGCGCGCGCGGCAGGTCGATGTGGCCCTCCTCCCCGCCATCCAGGAACGACTGTCCCGTACGATCTTGCCGCCAGAGCCTCAACAGAACGTCATTGTGCCCGTCGAACACGCGCTGGGTCATCGTGCGGCCTCGATCTCTTCCAGCGCCTGACGCGCAAAGGGGTCATTGATTTGTGCGGCATAGGCATCGGCGAACTCGGCAAGGGCAGCCCGCCATGGTTCACCGTCCACGGCCACACGCCGCGCGCCTTTTTCCTCAGACCGGGCCATGGCCGCCTCCTGCTCCGCCGCGGCAATCTGGTTGAAGTGGCGCGCCGCTTCAACCGCCGCCGCATCGAAAGCCGCCTGGTGATCGGCAGGCAGTGCATCATAAAACGCCGCGTCGAAGTAGACGGCGCCGACCGCCCAGATATGCGCTGTCTCAGACAGGACCGGAGCCACTTCGTAAAGCCTGAGCGCCTCGTAGCCTGACATGGTCATGTCCATGGCTTTCACGACACCGCCGGCAAGCGCGCTGTAGGCTTCGGTGATGGCGAGGGCGGTGGGCTGCGCGTCGAGCGCTCGCCACAGTGAAATGTGCAGGTCGCTCTGGAGCGATCGCACGCGCACGTCTTCAAGCTGCCCCGGCGCGGAGTAGGGCTCAGGGCCGATGATGTGGCGCGCGCCGAAGATGATGAAGGCCGGCACGTGGAAACCGGCGTCGCGATAGAGGCCGCGTAGACGTTCGCCGAGCGACCCGGCAAGCACCCGATTGATGTGCTCAGGTCCGTCAAACACGAAAGGCATGTCGAGGACCGCGCCCAGAGGCACCCAGGTGGAGAGGTTTGCGGCGGTGGATTGCGCGCCGGTGATGGCGCCGAGGCGGACAGCTTCTGCCTCCTCCTTTTCGCCGCCCAGCGCGCCGCCCACTACAACCGTCGGCGCGTAGGCTCCGGGAAGCGCCGCATCAAGCTCTGCCACGAAGCGCTCCCACAACAGGGTTTGCGGCTTGCCCGGGCCGTATTGGGACGTCAGCGTAATGGAGGTTTGCGCCGCCGCCACTCCGCCCCCCGCAAGGAGGAAAACGGCAAGGGTGAGCAGGTGTCGCCAGACAGACGGATGGCGCTTCATGGGCGGGCACAAACCGGTCATCCCATGAACATAATCGCGACTGCGGAAATCGCGAGGAGTGCGGCGCCGATTGCTGCAAGGTAGGGCAGCGTCGCGCGGTAGACCCCTTCGCTCCCCGTCACCTCCTTCACCGTCAGAACCAGAACGCCGACAGGCGGGGTCAGCCCGCCGATGAGGAGCCAGGCGCACAGGACGAACGCCGTCAGCGCGGGTTCGCCGCCGGCAGCCGCCACAGCGGGCACCAGCACCGGGAGGAGCAGCAAAATGGCCGCCCCGGTGTCGAGCACCATGCCCACCGCAACGCAGATGACGGCGGCCCCGGCGAGCGCCAGCCAGACCGGACCGTCAGGCACAAGCGCGCCGAAAGGGATGCCGCCCACCGCAATCAGAAATCCCACCGGCGCAGCCGCGGCAATCAGCAGGCAGACACGCCCCGCCTGCTCCGCCCCCTCCAGCAGGCCCCGCCGCAGCCCATCAACACCGCTCTGACGCGCTGCAA
>JBCDFB010000235.1:0-5052 GCA_039178655.1 Pseudomonadota bacterium
AAGCGGGCCATCGCTTTCCGCCGATCGGCGCCCAGGGTCTCAACCTTGGCTTCAGAGACGTTGCTGTGCTTCGCCGTCTCCTCACCATCGCCCGTCAGCGGGGCAACCTTAAGTCCACGGCCACGGAGTACGACCGCCGGCGGCAAGTGGATGTCAACGCCCGCACCTTCGGCGTCGACGTCCTCAACCGATCGCTCCTGGCAGACTTTGCCCCTGTGTCAGCCGCCCGCGCCGTGGCCGTTGCGGCAGCACGCAACATTGCGCCACTGCGTCGCGTCATGATGAGGGCCGGCCTCGGCTAATCGGCCTGGCGTGCGCCGTCTGCGGCGATGGGTGACCGGCACCGTGATCGCAGGCAGTGCTCGCCAACCGCTTCGGCGGCCTACGCAAAGCCGGTTTTGATCACGAAGAGAATTGCCGTCACCGTGAGCGCCGATGCCGCCGTGCCCACCAGCACCGCGTTGGAGGCTCCTTCCACAAACCTATTGTACTGGGTGGCGAGGACGAAGACGTTGGTGGCCGGGGGGAGCGCGGCCATCAAAACCGCCGTGGTGACCCATAGCGGATCGGCCCCGGTCATCCCCACCAGGAAGAGCGCAAGAAGGGGGTGGGCGACCAGCTTGATGGACAAGAACAGCGTGAGGTCCCCCACCGCATCGCGGCTCGGCGGCCTCTGCAAGGCGACCGTCACCCCCATGGCAAAGAGCGCGCAGGGCGCTGCAGCCCCGCGCAGCATGGTGAGAAGCCGATCCATCAGTTCCGGCGGCTGCCAGGAAAACGCCGCAGCCAGGGTCCCGGCAATCACCGCCAGAATGAACGGATGGGTGAAGATCCGGCGCGCGATGGTGAGCGCCATCTGCCGCGGCGTCCCCGTCGCGGTTCCGCCGATCGCCATCAGGATCGGTGTGATGATGAAAAACATCGTATTTTCAAAGGCAAAGATCAGCGCGACCGGGACGGTTGCTGATGTGCCGAGCGCGGAGATGGCAAGCCCCGGCCCCAAGTAGCCGTTGTTGGAGTAGGCCCCGACCAGTGCCTGGATCGTTGCGCTCTGCACGTCCCAGCGGTGGCGCACCAGCGCGATGAGGAACGACAAACAGAAGATCGCGTAGGTGGAGGCGACGACGGCGACGATGAAGTTAACGTTGGAGAGTTCCTCAAACGGCGTCTCCGCCAACAGCTGGAAAAACAGCGCCGGCAGCGCGAGGTAGAGGATGAAGATGTTGAGCCATTCCAGCCCCGTGGCTGGCTTTTTGACGATCTTGCCCACCGCAAAGCCGAGAAAGATCAGCCCGAAAAACGGCACGGTGAGATTGAGAACTTCCTGCATCGAATAAGACGGCTCCCGGGCGGCACGGCAGGCGCGGCCTTGCGCGCACGATCCGGCATGCCATCTCCACCCCTCGCCGCACCGGCGCAAGGGATTGGACGACACACCGGGCGCCCGTTACACACCTGCCGCGCGGCAGTCCCATCGGGCGGGGCGCTGCAGGGGGAGTATCAAAGTGGTCGAGGCAGTGGACGAGCCGCGCGCGGTGGCCCCGCAAAAGCGCAAGCGTCGCCGCCGCCGTAAGCCCGGTGACCAGCCCTCCTTTCGTGAAATGGCAGAGTACGCGCTGGTCCGCGTGGTGGGCCTGCCGCTGCGCCACTTGCCTGTGGATGCCACGTCCTGGGCAATGGGGTCGGCACTGGGGCTCATCATGCCCCTCACCAGCCGTCATAGCCGCGCGCTCGACAACCTTGCCCACGCCCTCCCCGAACTTTCTGTTGAGGAGCGCAGCCGGATCGCAAAGCGCATGTGGCAAAACCTCGGCAGGGTGAGCGCGGAGGCCTTCGCCATCGACCGCCTCATCGACGCCACGGACCGTGTCGACGTTCCGGACGACTTCGACCGCTTCGTCGCGCTGTGCCAAGACGGTGCGATCTGCGCCACGCCCCACCTGGGCAACTGGGAAATTGCAGGCGCCCTGCCCCGCCGCGTGAACCTTGCCTTCTGCGGCGTATATCGCGAGCTCCAGAACCCGCTTGTGGAGGCGTACCTTAAAGGCATGCGCGCGCCCGGCTACTCCAAGGGCCTCTTCGCCAAGGGTCCGGCCCTCGGCAATACACTCGTGCGCCTGGCGCGGGAGGGTGTGGGCATCGGCATGGCGGCCGATTTTCGCGAGTTGCGCGGCGTGCCGGTGCGCTTCTTTGGCCAGGAAGCGACTGGAACGCCCCTGCCGGCAATGCTTGCGCGGCTGTCGGGCCGCCCGCTGATCTCAGGGGCGATCCTTCGCGGCCGGGGCGTACGGTTCCGCGTTGTCATGCGCGAGATTGAGGTCAGCCGTACCGATGAGCGCGACCGTGATATTCAGGAAACCACGCAGCGGCTGCATGACGCATTCGAGGAATGGATACGCCTCGCGCCGGACCAATGGATGTGGCCGCACCGCAAATGGGCCCGCTCGCGCCGCGCCTCTCCTGAGAGGATTTCACCCGCAGCCTAAAGGATTGCCCTGCGTTGGCCGCTGGGCAGACAGTTCCAGTCACCCGCTTGGGTTACCTCTCTCAGCCGGGCGTTAATGCTTCGCATTGATGCTTAACGCGCTCTCATCCTTGCGCGAGGCTTGCCTTAAGGCCAGCTTGAGGCTATCGCCTGCCCGTTTACAAACAAGGCTTTCCCGAGGCTTGCAGAATGAGCGAACCCGCCATGCACGCACTGCGTTATTCTGGCACGAATGTTTTGCCCGATGTCAGCGCCTGGCGACGGACGGTGCCAGTGAACGCCGCTGCGGGCGTTTCGCTCACCGAACCGACCATGCGCAACGGGCGTGTGTGTGTTGGCCGCGATGCGGTCATGGGTTCGGGTGCGTAGCAATGTGTCAAATTCGGAAGGCGAAATTTCAGTTGGGTCAGGTGGTCAGGCACCGGGTTTTCAGCTTCAGGGGCGTCATTTTCGACGTGGACCCCACATTCGCCAACACGGAAGAGTGGTGGGAGGCGATCCCGGAGGATATCCGTCCGCGGCGTGATCAACCGTTCTACCATCTCCTGGCTGAAAACGAGGAGACGGAGTACATCGCCTACGTCTCAGAGCAGAACCTGCTCCCCGATGAGACGGGCGAGCCTGTGCGGCACCCGCAAGTGTCGGACATGTTCGATCGGCGCGACGGCGCCTACGAGCCCCGCGCGGAGAATTTTCACTAATCTCGCGCGCTTGCGGCGCCCGCGTGCAATCCCTCATGCGACTATGCGGTGTGCACCGGCTGAGTTTCGTTCAGCGGTGGACGGCGCCGTAGTGACTTCGTCAGAGTAGAGCCCCACGGCCCTCCTCCGTGCGCCGGCGCCGGCCGCTCTGTCAGGCGTCCGGCAAGCCCTCTGCGGGCCTGCTCGCCGCTTGTCGGTCGCGGGTGAGGCGTTTGGCCAGCGCACCCGCGACCCATGGGACATGGCGTTTACTGGCTGGCCGCTTCCAGTGCGCGGCGCTGCTCAGCCACCAGCCGGTCACGGGCCTCGGCCGCGCGGCGCTCAAGCTCACGCTGCAAATTGGCCTGCTTCTGCTGAAGCGCTTGCGGATCGATGCCATCGCCATCGTAGGCGGAGGTGAAGCCGATCAGCGTCAGATCGAAGCGCACCTGCTTTGCCTGCTGGTTGATCGACGTGAGCTGGAGCTTTCCGCCACGCTTCATCTTGTCGATGTAGGCCGTGTCGATGGCAAGCTCCGCGTAGCACGCGTTCGGGAAGCAGATCGAGTAGCGTGCCGTCTGCGGCTGGGCACCGTCCACCTGAAGCTGAACACCCGGCTGGATTAGCATGCCCACAGGAATGGACGTGATGAGCGTCTTGCGCGCCTCGCCAGGGGTCTCGCGGATCGCCACCGAGGCGAGGAACTGGCCCGCATCCGTCCGCAGTTCCTGTGTGATCAGACAAATGGGCTTTTGCGCCTGCGGGTCGGTGTTACAAATCTTGACCCAGGCGTTCTCGTCCTCTTGTGCATAGGCAGGCACAGCGGTGCCGCCGATGGAAAGCGCGAGCGCGATCGCGCCACCGAACAGAGCCAAACGCATGATACTGTCTCCCTCAACAAACCGTGGCCCGCATGTGCGGTCGTTGCCGCCTCGGCGAAATGCTTAAAGGCGGCAGCACAAAATGGCTAGGACAGTGAGTATGACGAACACGATAAGTTTGCGTGTTTTTGCCGCTTTTCTTTTCGCTGTCGCTGTCGCAGGGGGCGCGGCCGCCGGCTACCCAGCTCCCACGTACGGCATCGCCATGCACGGCGAACCTGCGCTGGAGCGCGGTGACCCCCTCCCATACGCCAATCCGGAGGCACCCAAGGGCGGCACAATCACCTTCGGCGCCCGCGGTACTTTTGACAATTTGAATCCCCTTATTCCGCGCGGATCGGGCGCACCGGGGCTGCGTGATCTCCTCCACGGCAACCTCGTCTACGAAAGCCTGCTGGACCGGAACCGCGACGAGGCCTTCTCCCTCTACGGCCTCCTTGCCGAAGCCATCATCGTCCCGCCCGAGCGCGACGAGATCACCTTCAAGCTCCGTGAAAATGCCGCATTCTCAGATGGCGAGCCGCTGACGGCGGAAGACGTGGTTTTCACCCTCAACCTTCTGAAGGAGAAGGGCTGGCCGTCCGCGCGCGTCTTCTACAGCAAAGTTGAGGAGATCGAGACGCCGGACGATCACACCGTCATTTTCCGCTTCCCCAACGCCAACGACCGTGAACTCCCGCTGATTCTGGGGCTTATGCCCATCCTGCCGGCCCACGCCACGGACGTGGAAGCGTTTTCGCGCACCACGCTGTCACCTCCGCCCGGCACAGGCCCCTACACCATCGCGGACGTGGACGGCGGCCGCTCACTCACCCTTGCCCGTAATCCTAACTATTGGGGCAACGACCACCCTCTCAACCAGGGCCGCTACAACGCGGACAACGTGCGCTTCCTGTTTTACCGGGACGACACGGCCATGTTCGAGGCCTTCAAGACCGGCGAGATCGACGTCTGGATGGAATCAGACGCTGCCCGCTGGGCGCAGTCCTTCGACTTTCCCGCCATC
>JBCDFB010000236.1:0-5005 GCA_039178655.1 Pseudomonadota bacterium
CAAGCTCGCATCAGACGCGCTGCGAGTCCTAGCTTCTGATCACCTTTGGGCAGCGGTTTTAGACACGCCGAACTAAGAGATGCACGGGGGGCCTTTGCCCGAAAGGGTGCGCAGGCCATGCGGGGTGAGGATCACATGGCGGTGGATGCCTCACCACAAGTCGGCCGGACTACAGGGCTGACGGGAAGAAACGTCGCCACCGCGGCGCGGCCCCATACAGCGGACCTGGGCAAGTCTCAAAACTGCCCACCTAAAAAGGAGCCATGGACCCGATGACCAATAAAGTCACAGCGATTCCTAGCGCGAGCGATGCTCTTCGGGCTTCTGTCGAGGAGATGAAGCGATCGTTGCCGATCATGTCCGAGCTGTCGGTGCAAGTGGCGCTTGCTCGAAAAGCCAGCTTCGACGCTCACGTCGCTGCCGGCTTCACCGAGCAGCAGGCCCTCGAGCTGTGCAAGAGCCTGACGCTTTGAGGGGAGGGTCGATGATGCTTGATTTCGCAGGTGATGGTGCAGTGATTTCAGATTGTGGGCGCTACCGTTATCGCTTGGATCGGCACATTGGCGGGGCCGGTCCCGTCTATGCGTTTTTCGGCGTCAACCCTTCGACCGCAGACGCGTCGCAAGACGACGCCACAGTCCGAAAGTGGCGCGGGTTCTGTCAGCGCTATGGGGCCTCACGTTTCATTGTCGGCAACGCTTTTGCCTTCCGCGCCACCGATGTGCGCGAGCTTCGGGCTGCGCTTGATCCAGTCGGGCCGGAATGGCGCGTGCACATGGAGCGGATCATCGCCGAGGCCGGCATTCTGGTGCCGTGCTGGGGCTCTTCGGGAAAGGTGCCGCGTGAGCTGCGCGATCATCTCCTTACCCTCGCCGGCGTGCTTCGCGGCACAGGGAAGCCGGTGAAGTGCTGGGGGCGGGTGGCTAGTGGCGACCCCGTCCATCCGCTCATGCTGGCCTACACCACGCCGCTGGTGGATTTCGACATAATGGAGGGCCAGCGGTGACTGATGAGAAGCTTCTTGAACGCGCTGTTCAAGCGGCGCGCCACCGCCACCATCGCGGGAAGCACCCCCGTTGGCACGCGGTCATGTGGACGTTTGCGCTTGGCCAGACTTCGGCGTGTGACCTTTGTCGGCGGTTCGGGCTCGACCCGGATGAAATGGTGAAATGAAGGGAGGGGCAGAGTGGCTGGCATCCACACGGCAGCGCAGCGGCTATTGGACGAGCACAATCGCGCCCGCGCAATTCCGATTGATCAGCGAACCGCCCTTGAGCGCACCTTAGCGACCATCGGCCGGAGTCGGCTTGAAGAGATCGTGCGCCTCACGAAGGAGCCTTAGAGACGGGACCCGACGCGACACCTGCCGGGGCCGTGGTGGCCGCAAGGAGTGGTGTGACAGTTCCGGAGAGGCGGAAGGGGTTCGCCACCAACGGCGACGACCCGGGTAAAGGTACGTTGGGCTCCGCCGAACGTGGCCCCGTCGTAAAACTGCCCCCGGAAAAACAACGGGCCCTCACCGCCCCGGCGGGTGAACGCCCATCCCAGGCCCACGCGCACCACAGTGTGAGCACCGCAAGGGCAGGCCGCCGATGTAGCTGGCATCACGTCCAAGGCGCTCGGCAATGGCTTTGAGATTGGCGCGCTCGTGACGACCACAGCCGCGACACGACAGCCACAAAGTGTAACGGTTGTCGATCAGATCGCCGAGGGTGCTGATGGTGGTGGGGCGGTACATGGAGAAGATGATGACACAGGACGAACTGCAGCGCGCCTATCAGGCCGTCCATGAGGCCACGGGAGACTTTATCCGCACCCATGGGTTCGCAGCGTTCAAGGCCACGTCGTTCTTCGCGAGCAACGACCGGCCCGCACAGAAACCGCGCCGGAAGTAAGTGACAATCTGTCGCAATTGATGAATTAGGATATTGTTGCATGCGTGCCGAAGACTGATGGCGGAGTGAACGGGATTGATATTCGCAGTTAGCTTGTGGGGTCAGCTGTGGGGTTGACTGTGAATTGCCACAAATCGGTATCGCAAACCGTGCTTATTTGGCGGACTGTCTCTCCGCCACCTAGCTCAACATAGAGCCCCACAACACCCCAAAAGACCGCAGCACCCTTGAGCTTTTTGGCTTCCGAGTTCACATGAGGCTCCATCAACACCAGCGATACCCCCGCCAGTCTGTGGGGTGCGCGTTGGGGTTCCGAAACAGGTTGTGGGGTCAGAATGTCCAAGCTCACCAATGCGGCGTGCAAAGCGATTGATCGGCAAGGGCGCCACAGCGACGGAGCGGGCCTCTATCTCGTGGTGGCCAAGTCAGGTCGGAAGAGCTGGGTTTACCTCTACAGCGTCAGCGGACGGCGGCGCGAAATGGGGCTGGGCGGCTTCCCGGTTGTGAGCTTGGCGGACGCGCGCCGCGCTGCGGATGAGGCGCGGGCCGCCGTGCGACGCGGAGAGGACCCGCTGGAGCGCGGGGAGGGGGAGGCGGTCGACGCCAAGGGCGTCACGTTCGCGGAGGCTGCGGAAGCGCTTATCGAGGCTCAGGAGCCGTCATGGCGCAATCCCAAGCACCGGCAACAGTGGCGCAACACGCTCGCCACCTACGCCGCCCCCATTGCCTCGATGGAGGTCGGCAAGATCACGGCGGATGACGTGCTCCGATGCCTGTCCCCTATCTGGCAGGATCGCGCGGAGACGGCATCGCGCGTCCGGGGTCGCATCGAGCGCGTGCTCGATTACTCAACAGTGAGGGGATGGCGGGAGCCAGGGCTCAACCCAGCCCAATGGAAGGGGAACCTTGTCCACGTGCTGCCAGCGCGCGACCGTGGCGACATTGAGCACCGCGCGGCGATGGACTGGCGGGAGGTTCCGGCCTTCGTGGCATCGCTCCAAGACATCCCCGGCATGGCGGCGCCCGCGGTCACCTTCGCGATCCTGACCGCTGTCCGCCCAGGTGAAGCCCGCCTGGCTGAGTGGTCAGAGATCGACCGCGACAACGCCGTCTGGACCATCCCACGCGAGCGAATGAAGATGAAGAAAGCCCACCGCGTCCCGCTGTCGCCTCAGGCGCTGGCGGTCCTCGATGGGCTCCCAGTGCTGGGGCCGCTCGTGTTCACGGGCGCGCGGATCGGGCGCCCGCTGTCGGACATGGCCATGCTCCAGCTGGTGAAGCGTCGAGGTCGCCAAGACCTCACAGTCCATGGCTTCCGGTCATCGTTCAAGGACTGGGCGACGGAAAGCGGCCAGCCTGACGAACTGTCAGAGATGTGTCTGGCGCACGCGGTGGGGAACAAGGTGCGCCGTGCATACGCTCGCACCGACGACCTAGACCGTCGGCGCGAGGTTATGCAGTCGTGGGCTGATTTCGTATGCCTATGAGCCCTTGTAAGCTCGAAAATCCCAGGCGTGCACGCGAGCAACGTAGTCAGACGCGTCAGGCGTCAGCAGTGGCACCGGGTGACAGTTTGTCTGGTTATGCCGTTCATCCAGCACCACCCCAAGCTCCCTCGCAAGATCGCCAACACGTGAGAACGGCCACCACTTCGTACCCAAGTCTGGGCGAATGTACATGGCTTGGCTTTTGCGGTTTTCGGGGACCGGATGGCGCACACAGTACGCCGGGAAAAACCTGCCGCGAGTTGTTCGATCATAAGGCGAGGTGAAAACAACTTCGTTATTTAAAAGCCAATCAGAGAAATCGCGCCTTACGCTTTGGCGCATTGCTGCAATGAATGCCGGATCATGCGGCCCATCTAAAGTCTTAAGAAAGTTAAAAAGCGACCAAAGCCGCTCAACCGGATGCCGGACCACGCCAACCTTGCGCCAAGTATCGTAACCGGCGGGGACGCCATCGGCTTCCATGTGGCGATAAATCTGCATCGCATTAGGATACTTGGCCAGGATCGCCCGACGGAGCGAACCGCTGCCGGTTCGAGGCGTTAGGATAACCACAGTGGAGAGATCGGGGACCAAGATCATTTCGGTGTTCTCCGGTTCGCGCGCTCCAGAAGCCAGCCGGCCAGCTCATGCTCAAGGTACACGACACGCCGCGCGCTGACCGGGACCGGCTTCGGAAGGGGCGGGTCCAGGTCAGGATCAGCTTGCATCCGCTCAAGCTGAGTGGAGCTGACGCCAAGCTTCCGCGCGGCGTCCCGTTTGGTCATCGGCTTGACCTCGGATGGGTCCAAGTTCGGCCAGTGCTCAGTCATAGCCTGCGCTCCCATGCCGGCCCTCCCAAAGCCCGCACAACGCCGCCCAGACGATGGCAGCGAGTATGAAGCCAGCGGCTACCAGGAGCGGTTCCTCATTCTGGCGAATGACGTCAATGAACGCACTGAGCGCCCAGGCGATGATAAGCCAGCCGAAGCCGAAGAACACCAGCACGTAGACCATGACCTTGCTCCGCGGTGAGCTATCCCTGTCAGGCACTGGGCAGCCCTCCCGCGAACGCAGCCAGGTTCTTGACGCGGTCGCGCTGCTCCAGGACCGACTGCGGCGCGCCCCCGCTGTAGGGCGCCCAGTAGTCGAGCCCCTCACTGTCGGTGAGCGCCTGCTTGCACACCGTCAGAAGCTCACCCTTAGGGACCATGACAAAGTCGTCCTCTGGGCGGACATTGGAGAACGCGCGGAGGATGCGACTGATTACGACCTCAACGTGGGAGCCTGGCAGGAGCGAAAACTCCGCCACCGCCTTGTGCCATTCACGGATGGCAATTTGCGTGGGTGTGTGCGCCATGGCTCAGGCGGCCTTCGATGCGGCAAAGTCTGCCCCGGCGTTGTCTGCCTTGATTTTGGCACAAAGGTCCTCGCTGAGGACGCTTAGCGCGGTCATAGTTCCCTCAATTGCAGGGCGCACCGCCTCCGCCGCCGGCCAGATGCCCACCACCTCTTCAAAGGTTTTGGCTGACGCAATTAGTGTCCGATACTCTTTTTGCTTCCTCTCTAATGCCGCAATGTGTGTGTTTAGCAGTTTTTCATGAAGGATGACGGTGTTCATGATCG
>JBCDFB010000237.1:0-4975 GCA_039178655.1 Pseudomonadota bacterium
AAATCCTGCCCCGGCTTCTTGAGGGCGCCGTTGTCACGGTTTACGTCTCGCTCGCCTCGTTCCTCCTCGCGGTCGTGCTGGGGCTGGCGCTCGCCGTTGCAAGGGCTGCGGGGCCGCTCCCCGTTCGCTGGGTCGTGATCGGCTTTGTGGACCTCATCCGCTCCACGCCCGTCCTCATTCAGCTCTTTCTCGTGTTCTTCGGCGGTCCGGCCATCGGCCTTTCCTTGTCGCCGACGCAAAGCGGCATTCTCACGCTCGGCGTGCACTACGCGTGCTTCCTGAGCGAGGTCTACCGTGCCGGGATCGACGCTGTGCCGAGGGGCCAGCGCGAGGCGGCACGCGCGCTGAGCCTGCCCGCGGTGGACACATGGAGCCGCATCATTCTGCCCCAGGCGATCGCACCAATGATCCCAATGTTCGGCAACCAGATGATTTCCGTCATCAAGGATAGCGCCTTCGTCGCGTCCGTGTCCGTGTTCGAACTGGTGGCCCAGGCAAAGCTGATTGGCTCGGAAACGTTCCGCTACACTGAACCCATGACCATGGCGGGTCTCATTTTCCTTGGCTTGTCGGTCCTGACCGGATGGCTATTCCGCATTGCCGAGCGGGCGGCAAAGCGTTCGTGACCCCGCCGGCCGTCAGATTCGATGCCGTGGTCAAGCGCTATGGCGATTTGACCGTGCTGGACGGGATCAACTTTTCGGTGGGGCAGGGCGAGAAGCTGGCGATTATCGGTCCGTCTGGATCGGGCAAGTCCACGCTTTTGCGCGTGCTGATGACGCTAGAGCCCTTCCAGGAGGGGCGGATCTCCGTCCACGGACAGACGTTTCTTGAAGGGGCCGAGATAAGGGACGACGCGGCGACGCGCGCCATTCGTCGGCGCATCGGAATGGTGTTCCAGCACTTCAATTTGTTCCCGCACATGACAGCGCTGCAGAATGTTGCCGAAGCGCCCCGCCGCGTTCTGAAGACACCAAAGCGCGAAGCACACGCGTTGGCTGCTGCACTCCTCACCGACGTTGGGCTCGGCGATAAGCTGGACCATCGTCCTGCCTCACTATCGGGCGGGCAGCAGCAGCGCGTCGCCATTGCCCGCGCGCTCGCAATGCGGCCCGAGATCATGCTCTTTGACGAGGTGACGTCCGCGCTCGACCCGGAGCTTGTGGGCGAGGTAACCGCCACCATCCGCCGGATTGGCGAGGAGCGGCCAATCACCATGCTGGTCGTCACCCATCAAATGGAATTTGCCCGAAGCTTTGCCGACCGCGTGGCGTTCTTTTACGGCGGCGAAGTCCATGAGGAAGGCGCGCCGGACGAGATTTTCACTGAGCCGAAGAATGAGCGGACGCGGCAGTTCCTGCGCGCCGTGTTGGCCGCTCGGTAGTCAAGCGTCGGTCGAACAGGAGGCAAACGGTCGATCCGGCTGCCTGGCGCTCCCCGCACCGAAGAAGTTGCGTTCGAGGACGGGCTATCCTTGCACCATCGCTGGACCGGCACACAAAGGAGACACGGACATGGTGAGCCGAGCGGAAGGCGTCTTTACTCGGGACGAGTATCGGCGGCGGGCGGCGCTAACGAAGGCGGCAATGGCCGAAAAGGGCATCGACCTCCTGTTCGTGGTCGAGCAGTCGAACCTCATCTGGCTCACCGGTTACCTCGCGCAATCGGCCTACGTGGAGCAGTCCGCCGTGGTTGACCCGAACGCCGATGAGCCGATGCTGTGCGTGCGCCAGCAGGACTTTCCCGCCGCCGTCCACCTCTCGTACATGGACAGGGCGCGCGTTATCGGTTTCCCGGAGCGGTTAATCGCCAACCCTGACGAGAACGGCTACGATCACATGGTGGCGTGGCTGCGCGACGCTGGCCTTATTTCCGGCCGCATCGGCGTAGAGATGGGTGAACTCTCCGCGACCGCCGTCAACCATCTGAGGCGGATTATGGATGGGGCGAGCTTGGTCGACGCCACAGGCCTCGTCACGTGGTTAAGGCTCCAAAAGTCGGACGAGGAAATCGTCGTCATGCGGGAGGCGGCCGCCATCAGCGACGCGGCCATGGGCGCAGCAGTGGAACGTATCTCCGCCGGTGTTCACGAGCGTGACGCTGTTCGCGCCGCGGTGGACACACTGATTGCCGGGACCGACGGGGTGGCCGGGACACAGTTCCACTCGGTCAACTTCTGCACGACACCGCTTACCGGAACGTCCCACATTCACTGGAGCGACCATGTTTACGGCCCGGGTTCGCAGGTGAATATTGAGCTCGGCGGCACGCGTTACGCCTATTGCTCCGGCCTTATGCGTACCGTTCACGTGGGCGATCCGCCCGACCGGCTGAAGCGGCTTCATGAGGCCCAAGTGGAGGGGCTTGCCGCTGGTCTTAACGCAGCGAAAGTGGGCAACACCGCCGCCGACGTCGCCAACGCGTTCCACAGCGCAATCAACCGTCATGGGTTCGCAAAGGTGAGCCGGTGCGGCTACGCCATCGGCATCAATTGGACCGAGACCTCCGCGAGCTTGAAGCCGGAGGACAAGACCGTCCTGCGGCCGAACATGACGTTTCACTTGATGCTCGGTAACTGGATCGACGAGGATTTTGGCTACGTGATCTCCGAGACGTTCCGTGTGACCGAGCAGTGTGGCGAGGCGCTTGGCAACTTCCCGCGGGACCTCTTCATCAAATGACGGGCGTCGCCGGGTTGGATGTGGACGCGGATGCCGATGGCAGGCACGTCGGCCACCTCACCGTGCCGTTGGGTGAAGGGTCGTGGCGGCTCCCGGTGGTCGTCGTGCGAGGCGGTGCCGGCCCCACAACGCTGCTGACGGCCGGCGTGCACGGCAACGAGTACGAGGGTCCGATCGCGCTGCGGCGCCTGGCGCGGGACCTGGACCCAGCAGCGGTCACTGGCCGCGTCATCGTCTGCTCCTGCCTCAATCCGAGCGCACTTGCCGCTGACGCCCGCTGCGCGCCCGAAGATGGGGTTGACCTTAACCGTGCTTTCCCCGGTGACGCAGAGGGCACACCCACGAGCCGCCTTGCTGCTTCCATCGCGGCGCACCTTGTCCCGCTCGCTGATGCGGTGATCGACCTGCATACGGGCGGTTCGGACGCAAGCTACATTCCTTCGGCGATGATCCACCCCTTGGCGAGCGAGGCGGAGGCTGCGCGCTCGCTGGCAATCGTCAAGTCAATGCTGGCTCCGGCGGGCATTGTCATCGACGAAAGCAACAAGGGCGGCATGTTTGACACCTTTGTCGAAGCTGCGGGCAAGCCTTTTTTAAGCTGCGAGTTCGGAGGGACTCTCACCACACCGCAGACGATTTCGATCACCGAGCAGTCGGTGCGCAACGTTCTCATCGCGCGCGGACATATGGCGGGCGTGCCAGAAACGCCAGAGTGGCGTGGCGAGCGGCGGGCCAGGCTGCTGGAGGCGCCAACACAAGACTATCACCTTGTTGCGCCTTCAGCCGGCCTCTTCGAGCCATTGAAAGATTGTGCCGACATGGTGTCCGCCGGCGAGCCGGTGGGAAATGTTCATCCGCTGGATCCGTTCGCCGGCCCGCCGGCGGCAGTCGCATCGCCAGTGGATGGCGTGGTGTTCTGGCGCACAACCAAGGGGGTGGTGGAGCGCGACGAGATCATCGGCATGATGGCGCGTGACCTGGACGCGCGGTAGGTTCCGAAAGACGAAGTCTGAACCGCGTCAATGGTGGCACACTGCTTGCAAACCGCGAGAAAGCAACCGTTTCATGAGCAATACGTTCAGCACGGCGGGCCATGTTTCAAATGGATCATGCAAGCGCGAAATCGGCTGTACTTCCACACATGTTGGACAAGAAGGATTTGCGTATCCTTGTCCTGTTGGAGCGCGACGGCCGACTGACGAAGAGTGCCATCGCCTGCGAGGTAGGCCTTTCTCCCAGCGCCTGCCTGGAGCGCCTGCGTGCGCTGGAGCGCAGTCGGCTCATTGTCTCCTACAATGCCCGCATCGACGTTCGTGCGCTGCATCCGCACGAGATCATCTTCACCGAGCTGACGCTGGGCACGCACAGAGCCCACGACTTCACCAGGTTCGAAAACTACATCCGCAGGGTCGACGCGGTGCTGGAATGCTTCGCGGTGGGGGGAAAGTTCGATTACATCATGAAGTCTGCGTTCTCGACCGTGACGGACTATCAGAGCTTCATGGAGTATCTCTTGGAGCGCGAGCTGGGCGTCGCGACGTACTATACTTTCATCAGCACGAAGGCGGTCAAAACCTCGAGCTGGACGCCGATCCAATCGGTCTTGAAAATGGGCGACGAGCGACTGGGCTAGCCTGGGGCATCCCGTGCAAGTGCATTCCATCGTCCGCCGAGCGAGGCATGAGCTGATGGCCGGCATGAGGTTGCCCGACACGGCCTTGTCATCCACAAGAGCCGGCCAGACCGTTCCGGTCGCAGCCGATGTGGACAGTGCATATGAGCGCATCAGGCAAACTGTAATCCACACACCGCTTGTTGCATCTGCCCTTTCAACGGCGGAACGCGAGATCCTCTTGAAACTTGAATGCGTTCAGGAGACCGGCGCGTTTAAACTGCGCGGCGCGCTCGCCAAGATCACGACGCTGCCGGCCGACGCGCGGCACGTTGTCTGCGCATCGACAGGGAACCACGGCCGCGCAGTGGCCTGGGCGGCGCGGCACACTGGGCGACAAGCCACCGTCTGCCTCTCATCGTTGGTCCCGCCGGTGAAGGTGAGTGCGGTGCAGGCGCTTGGCGCATCGGTGCGCCGCATCGGCCGATCGCAGGACGAGGCGCAAGAGGAAGTGGACCGCATGGTCGCGCAAGGTGAGGCGGTCGAGGTGCCGCCCTTCGACGACCCGTCCGTCATCGCAGGGCAGGGGACCATCGCGCTGGAAATCCTTCGGGTCCGGCCGGATGTGAAAACGCTTCTCGTCCCACTGTCAGGAGGCGGATTGATTGCCGGCATCGCGCTG
>JBCDFB010000238.1:0-4965 GCA_039178655.1 Pseudomonadota bacterium
CGGCCTTGGCGCGAAGGTGCTTCAGCGCAGCCTGCCGGTCCTTGGCGTTGGGGAGGGACTTCACGAACGCATCAAGGTCTGCGTCTTCGGCGAGCGAGAGGCCCGCATCGCGTGCGCGGCGCAGCGCGTCCCGCCGCGCCGCATCGCGGTTGGCAACCTCTGCTTCCCGGCCGGCCCGGCGGTCAGCCAGCCGCTTAGCCTCGTCAGCGAGCCGGTCAATCTCAGCAGCAACGCTCAGAACGGCCTCGTCCGGCGCCAGCCCCTCAAGCTGAGCATCAATTCGCTCAAGCGCGGTGGAAAGGCGCGCGGCCTCCTTCTCCGCGCCCGTTAGGGCGTCCACGTTGCCGTCAACCCGCTCGGCGGCGCCCTCCTCCAACCGCGCCGGCCCGAGGCCCTCCAGCTCCGTGTCGATCGCGCCGATCCGCGCCGCGCTCCCCGCCTGCGCCGCCACGAGTTGCAGGCGCTCACGCGCGGTCCGGGCGTCGTGCTGATCGGCACGGCTCTTATCGAGCGCAGCCTTCGCGCGCTCCAAATCAATCTCCAGCGCCGCAATCTCTTCGGCCGGCACCAGCGCTTTCAGATAGTCGGCCTCTTCGCGCTTCCACGCGCTGCGCAAAACGCGCATTAGCGCCTTTTTGTTTGCGGCGTGCTTTACGAACAGCGCGTCGAGTTCATCCTTCAGCGCCTTGCGCAGCGCCTCGACGCCATCGAGCCCGGCAGCGGATCGGATCAGGAGTTTCTTAAAGTCCCCGTCCGTCTTCGCCAGCTCATCGGCGTCCTCCACCATCTGTCGGTGCGAGAACGCGTGGGCAGCCACATACGCCTTTCGGTCCAGCCCTGCGGCCAGCAACGCCGATGACAGCGCGGCAGCCGCCGGTTTCGGCCGCGGCTCTTTTCCGCCTTTCTTGTGCTCCACCCGGTAGTGTTCGCCCTCAAAGCTAAACTCGGCTTCTACCAGCGGCAGGGCATCAAAGTCGTAGGCGGTGTTTCGGGGGATGCCGTGAAGCGCGTCGATGATGGCGTGGCGCAGCGTCGTCTTGCCCGCCTCATTGGGGCCAATCACCAGCTGCAGGTCGCCTTCGCTCGGCGGCTCAAAGACAAAGCGCGCCTCAGCCAGCGCGCCGTAGCGCGGCAGGTGGATCGCATCGAAGCGGAAGCGCCCGCTCACCCCTCGCCTTCCGAGAGTTTTGCGGCCACATCGGCCGCAGCATCTGCCAGAAGCCTCTTAAGGTCCGCGCGATCCTCAAAGTCGCCAAGGCCCGGCAGCAGCTCACGCAGCGCCTGCGGCGTCGTCCCGAGCGACGCTTCGTTCAAAATGTCCTGAAGGTCAGGCGCCAGACCGGCTGCAAGGTCGTCATCGCCGGCCGCCTCCAGCAACACCGCCTCGAAGTGGGCCGGCAGCGGGGGCGGCGCATCGCTCGGCGGCCGCGTCTCCACGCGCACATCCTCGATGACGATCCGCCCTGCCGCCAGCCCGGCTGCCATCACCCCCACCTCCCGCGCAAGCTCCGCCGAGCGGGCGTGGTGGCGAAAATGATCAGCGCTTGTCCCCGTGAGGCGCACGCGCACCATGCCAAGGTCCTCGGTCAGCTCGCCCGCCAGGCCCTCCAATGCCGCCCGCACGCTGGCGATGGCCTCGCCACCCGACACATCGACGGCAAGGTCCTGCCAGCCGACAGGCGCCACGTCGATCTCGTCCAGGTGCGGCGCGGCCCCCTCCGACAGCGTGACGGCATAGGCGCCCTTCCGGCCGGTTTCGCGCACGTGCCGCCCCTGGAGCACGCCGCAATAGGCGGCGGTGCCCCCGCGGGAGGCGGGGCGCACGTCTCCCATGATGGCGCGCGTGTGCACGTGGCCGAGCGCCCAGTAGTCGTACCCTTTGGCATCCAGATCGGCGGGTCTGCACGGCGCGTAGGTGCCCTGCACATCGCCGTTGAGGCTCGTGTGCAGCAGGCCGATGTTGAAGCGGCCCGGTATGGCGGGCGGGAACTTCAGGGCAAGGTTCTCGCTCACCGCCGGCCGGTCAAAACTCACGCCGTGGACGGTCGCCGGTCCCACCTCAACCGATGTGGGCGTGCCTGACGGGAAAAAGTGCACCGCATCGAGCGCGCGGAGTCGGTCGCGCATGCGGCTTTGGGCGTCGTGGTTGCCCAGGATCGCGAGGACGGGAATGCCCGCACCGCGCAGCCGGCCCGCTTGCTGCTGGACGAAGTGCGCCACATCCACGTCGCGCCATTCCCCGTCCCACAAGTCGCCGGCAATCAGGAACGCGTCCACGGCGCGGGCGATGGCCTCATCGCACAGCGCACTGAAGGCCCGGCGCGAGGCGGCGGAGACCGTGCGCGCCCGCTCATCCTCATGCTTGGCGAGCCCGGCAAGCGGGCTGTCCAGATGAAGGTCACCCGTGTGGATAAACGAAAAGGCCATGCCCGACCTTGCCGGACATGGCCCTCAGAGCGGAAGCGCGCCCTGCCGCTCTCAACAGCTAAGCGCCTCAGTAGCGAAGAGACTCAGTATCAAAGAGCCTCAGTCGGGGATCGCCCCGTCGATGCCCTGAATGTAAAAGTTGAGACCCAAGAGTTCCTCTGCGGTCGCCCTCTGGCCTTCCTCAAGCCAGACCGTCCCGTCCTGCTTGTTGATGGGGCCGGTGAACGGCTCCAGCGTGCCGTTGCGGATGGCTTCTTCCGTCTCCCGCGCCTTGGCGGCAATCTCCTCGGGCATGTTGGTGTAGTCAGCCATGGCGACGTTGCCTTCCAGCAAACCGTCCCAGGTGTCGGACTGCTCCCAGGTCCCGTTGATTACGGCACCGACACGCTCGATGTAGTAGGGGCCCCAATCGTCGATGATGGAAGTAAGCTGCGTGGACGGGCCGAAGCGGAACATGTTGGAGGCTTGGCCGAACGCCTTGATCCCCTCTTCCGCCGCCACTTGCATGGGCGCTGTGGAATCAGTGTGCTGGGTGAGAATGTCCACACCCTGGCCAATCAGTGCCTTCGCAGCGTCCGCCTCGCGGCCCGGGTCGAACCAGGAGTTCACCCACACGATCCGCACCTGAAAGTCGGGGTTGACCGACTGGGCGCCCAGCATGAACGCGTTGATCCCGCGGATCACCTCAGGGATGGGGAACGAGGCGATGTAGCCAGCCTCCCCGGTCTCCGACACCGCGGCGGCGATCTGCCCGATGATGTAACGGCCCTGGTAGAACTTGGAGTTGTAGGTGGACACGTTGGGGTGTTCGCGCTTGTAGCCAGTCGCATGCTCGAACTTCACGTCGGGGAAGCGGGCGGCCACCTCGTTGGTGGCATCCATGAAGCCGAACGAGGTGGTGAAGATGATGTTGCAGCCGGAGCGGGCGAACCGCTCGATGGCGCGCTCCGCATCGGCCCCTTCAGACACCGACTCCAGGAATTGCGTCTCCACCTGGTCGCCAAACTCCGTCTCCACGTCGAGCCGGCCCCGGTCGTGCTGGTAGCTCCAGCCATAGTCGCCCACCGGCCCCACGTAGATGAAGCAGGCCTTCGTCGGATCCTCGGACGCGGCGGCCGGGGCGGCAAAGCCGGCAACGCCCATGGCCACTGCGCAGGCAATTAGCCGTTTCATACGTTCTCTCCACACTCTCGTTGCTGTGTTTGACCGGTCGGCAGGCAAGTTTCGGACCGGGCTTCAGCGATCAGGCACAAACGGTCTGCCAAGGGCAGCGGGGGTGTTGATCATCGTAAAGCGCCGGTTGCTGGCGATGATCACCAGCACAAGGATCGTGGCAAGGTACGGGAGCGCGGAAAGGAGCTGCGAGGGCACTTCGATCCCCAAGGCCTGGGCGTGAAACTGCGCGATGGTCACCGCGCCGAACAGATACGCCCCGGCCACCAGGCGCAGCGGCCGCCAGCTCGCAAATACCACCAGGGCAAGCGCGATCCAGCCGCGCCCCGCCGTGATATTCTCAATCCATTGCGGCGTGTAGACGAGCGTTAGCTGCGCGCCGGCAAGACCCGCGCACACGCCGCCGAAGAGCACTGCACCCGTCCGGGTCATCAACACACCAATGCCCACCGCGTGGGCAGCGGCAGGGTCATCCCCCACCGCGCGCAGCCGCAAGCCCGCCCGGGTGCGGAACAAGAACCACGCAACGCCTGCCACCAGCGCGATGGAGAGATAAAAGAACACGTCCTGCGCAAACAGCATCGGGCCCAGAAGCGGAATGTCCGACAGGAGCGGGATCACGATGGGCTCAAGCTTCACGCCCGGCAGGCCGACGAAGCTCTCCCCCGCCAGCCCCGCCACGCCAAGCCCGAACAGGGTAAGGGCAAGGCCGGTCGCCACCTGGCTGGTGGCAAGCCAGAGGGCAAGCGCTGCGAAAAGGAGCGCCATGGCCCCGCCTGCCGCCGCGCCAGCCAGGACGCCTGCGGGACCGCCGGCCGCCTGCGCAGCGGCAAACGCTGCGACGGCCCCAACCACCATCATCCCCTCAACGCCGAGGTTGAGGACGCCGGAGCGCTCCGCAACGAGTTCACCGAGCGCAGCCAGAAGAAGCGGCGTCGCAGCGGTGATGACCGACAGGATAATCGCCTCGATCATGCCGCAGGCGCCCGTCGCGGCTGGACGGTACGGCTCACCCGCACGCGGTAACGCACCAGCGTATCGCTCGCCAAAACGCTAAACAGAAGGAGACCCTGAAAGACCCGCGCGGTCTTGTCCGACAGGCCAAGCTCGATCTGCGCAGCCTCCCCGCCGATGAAGCTGAGCGCCAGCAGAAACCCCGCGGCAATGATGCCGAGCGGGTTCAGCCGGCCCAGGAACGCGACAATGATGGCCGTGAAGCCGTAACCGGGGCTGATGGTGGGGCGCAGTTCGCCGATGGCACCCGTCACTTCAACGGCCCCGGCAAGTCCGGCGAGCGCGCCGGAAAACAAAAAGACAAACACCGTGGTGCGCCGCGCATCAAAACCCGCAAAACGCGCCGCCCGC
>JBCDFB010000239.1:0-4794 GCA_039178655.1 Pseudomonadota bacterium
CTTGGCGCGCTTGGCCTTGGGCGAAAGGTCATGGTGGTAAGCGATGACGTTGTTGCCCCGCTCCATCTGGACAAAGTCGTTGGCACGCTCGCTTCGGCCGGATACCGGGTTCACCAGCACGTGGTTGCCGCAGGCGAGACGTCTAAGTCGCCCAAGCACACGCTCGACCTGGTGGACGGCATCTTGTCCGCAGGCTTTGAGCGCACCGACTGGGTGCTTGCCCTTGGCGGTGGCGTGGTGGGGGATCTTGCAGGCTTTGCCGCCGCCATTTCACTGCGAGGTCTGCCGTTCGTCCAAGTTCCCACAACGCTGCTCGCTCAAGTGGATTCCTCCGTGGGCGGAAAGACCGGCGTGAATGCGCGCCAGGGCAAAAACCTGATCGGCGCGTTCCATCAGCCGGCCATCGTCGTCTCCGACATCGCGCTCCTGGACAGTCTGCCCCTGCGCCATCGCCGCGCGGGGTATGCAGAAATCGTCAAAATGGCGCTCATCGCCGACCGCGAAGAGTTTGCCCGCCTGGAAGCCCTTGGCGCGGCGGTGCTTGACGATGATCTTGCCGCAACCATCGAAACGGCCGTGCGCGGCAAGGCGGCGGTGGTGGCGGCCGACGAACGCGAGGGCGGGCGGCGCGCGCTCCTCAACCTTGGACACACGTTTGCCCACGCCATTGAAAAGGGCGCCGGATACGACGATCGCGTGGTGCACGGCGAAGCTGTCGGGCTTGGTCTTGTCCTTGCGTTCCGCCTCTCGGCCAAGCTTGGCCTTTGCGCGCCCGCCGAGGCTGATCGTGTGTGCGCACATCTTGGCGTCGTGGGACTTCCCACCACTTTTGGCGCCATCCCGGCTCCGCTTACGGTGGCTGGGATGCAATCTGCCATGGCCCAGGACAAGAAGGTGAAAGACGAAATTATACGCTTTGTGCTGGCACGGGGCATAGGTCAGGCCGAGGTGAGCGCGGGTGTGCCGCCTGGCGAAATCGCCGCCTTCCTCCATGGCGAGGGTTTGCCGCTGTCATGAGGCTCGGTCGACGCTTGGGGACCGCTCGCGATGATTGAGTGGGACCTCATCCTCACCGTGGGATCCATCGCGGTGCTTCTTTGCATGTCCGGCTTTTTCTCCGGCTCGGAGACGGCGCTCACGGCCGCATCGCGCGCACGGCTTCACCAGCTGGAGAAGCAGGGCTCGCGTCGGGCCGGCATCGCTGCGCGGCTCATCATCAACCGCGAACGTTTGATCGGCGCCCTTCTGGTCGGCAACAACCTTGTCAACATCTTGGCTTCCGCACTCGCCACCAGCGCGCTCCTGCGCCTCTTCGGCGAGGCGGCGGTGGTCTACGCCACCTTCATCATGACCGCCCTGGTGCTCGTCTTCTCCGAGGTTTTGCCCAAGACGCTGGCGATCCTGCGCCCTGAACCCTTTGCGCTGGTGGTGTCGCCCATCGTGCGCATTATCGTCGTCCTGTTCGCACCCGTCACGGCGACGGTGCAGCAGATTGTGCGCCTCATTCTGCGCATTTTTGGCGTCCGGGTGGATATGGCGACCGTCCAGTCCGCGCGGGAGGAAATCCGCGGCGCGGTGGACCTCCAGCACGCGGAAGGCGCGCTCCACAAGGCTGAGCGCGATCGGCTCGGCGCCCTCCTCGACCTTGCCGAGATCGAAGTGTCCGACGTGATGGTCCACCGCACGCGCATGCTGATGCTGAACGCTGACGATCCGGCCGAGAAGATTGTGGAGGAGGCCCTCGCCAGCCCCTACACCCGCATGCCGCTGTGGCGCGACAAGACCGACAATATTGTCGGCGTCCTGCACGCCAAGGACCTTTTGCGGGCGGTGCATGCCGCTGACGGGCTCCCCTCAAAGGTGGAGGTGGCGCGGGTTGCCAAAGAGCCCTGGTTCGTGCCCGACAGCACGCGCCTCCACGATCAACTCAACGCCTTTTTAAAGCGCCGCTCCCATTTCGCGTTGGTGGTTGACGAGTACGGCGAGGTGATGGGCCTCGTCACCCTTGAGGACATTTTGGAAGAGATCGTCGGCGAAATCGAAGACGAGTACGACGTGGGCATCGAAGGCGTCCGCCCGCAGGCCGACGGTTCGGTCCTGGTGGACGGCACAGTCACCATCCGCGACCTCAACCGTGCCATGGACTGGGAACTTCCCGATGACGAGGCGACCACGGCCGCCGGCCTCGTGATTCACGAGGCGCAGATGATCCCCGACGTCAGCCAGGCCTTCACCTTCCACGGCGTGCGCTTTGAGGTGGCCGAGCGTGAGCGCAACCGCATCACCCGTCTCAGAGTGCGAAAAAGCGAGCCGCTGGACGAGGAAGACGGTTCCTCAGGCTAAGATGGCTGTGCGAGCGCCTTGAGGGCCTCCTCAGCGCAGACCAGGCCTGACTGGAAAGCATCTTCAACGCTGGCGCCCCGGCACCAGTCCCCAGCAATCCCCAGCATGGTTTCAGGGTTAAACGGGGCTTGCAGGTGCGCTGCTGTCACCACCCTTGAGTAGCGCCAGCGGTGGGCTGCGGCGTAAACGGGCGCCGGAAGGTCCAACGCGGAACAGACCATCTCACTCAACCGTTCCGCGGCAGTCTCCTTCTCAAGCTCCAGGCTGTAGCGCGAGAAGTCGCCACTGGCGTGGACCACAAGGGTCGCGCCGTCGCGCCCAGGCTTACCGCCATTGAACGCCACCCACTCCAGCCCCTGCGGCGAAAGGGCGTCATCCTCAATGTTACCGAGGCGTTGGGCGAGCGCATCGTGAAACGCAAGCATCAGCGTCCAGCATGGGTCGTACTCGGCCCGGCTTGCCGCTTGCGCGAAGGCGGGCTCGTGGTCGCCGAGAATTGCGCCAAGCTGAGGCGCAGGAACCGTCAGGATGACGGCTTCGAACGGGCCTGCCGTCTCACCCTCAGCGCTGGTGAGATGCCATCCATCACCGCCGCGGGTGAGGCCATTTGCGGTGAACTGTGTGGTAAGGTCAGCGTCGGCGAGAGCAAACCGCACCACCGCGTTCATCCCCGGCACGCCCACCAAGCCGTTTGTCGCCGGGGCTGCTGCCCAAGGCGCAGCATGACCTGCATCCACCGCCTCGGCCAAAAACCCTGAAAATTCTGCGCCGCGCGCGTGGGCCCACTGGGCGCCATGGTCAAATGTGATCGTCCGCCCGCTCAGCGTGACCCGACGGGTGGCGAGGCGCCCGCCGGGACCGCGGGATTTGTCAAAAAGCGCGGCTTTAACCCCACCCTTTCTGAGGGTGCGCGCAGCGCTCGCGCCCGCCATTCCCGCACCCACCACGGCGACCCTTGCATGCTCCATCGGGTCAGGCATGGCGGGTCGCGTTCGCCCCGTAATAATTGATGTAGCGGTGCGAGATACCGGAGACAGGCAAGATTATCATCACATCCGTTGTCCCGAATTGCCGGTCCACCACCGCGCCGTCTGCAACAAACGCCCCGAGCCTCAGGTAGCCCTTAATCAGCGGCGGCAGTGCACGCAGCGCGCTTCTGGCATCCAGCGCATCCGGGGCAATCCGATCCATCGGCACGTGCCGTTGCGACAGCGCACGCACGCGCCATTCGTCTGGCGCCAAATGATGGTGGTGGAGATAGGAAAGCGCTGGGGCGAGCGCGTTCAGATCGGTCCCGTTGAGCGATGCGCAGCCGAACAGAACATCCACCTTGTGTTGCAAAACGTAGGACCAGGCCCCATGCCAGAGCAGTTCCACGGTGCGCTTGTCGCGGTAAGGCTTCAGCACGCAAGAGCGGCCAAGTTCCAGGAACCGCTTGTCCCGATGCCCTTCGATGAGCGGCGCGATGTCGAACTCATCCCTGGAGTAAAAGCCGCCGTGGCTTTCGGCGATCTCCTGGCGCAGCAATCTGTAGGTGCCGACAATCCGCGGCTTGTGCTTGCGAAACCGCCGTGCGGTGACGTTGTGGTCAAGCACCAGGAGATGATCGCAAATGTCGTCGTAGGCATCCCGGTCGCGGCGCGTGGCCATTGCGAACGGGTCAGGTTTTGCCGCCAGCTCTTCGTAGAAAACTTGGAAGCGCACCTGTTGCGCGCGTCTCACCTCGCCGGCAGTTCTTGCCAGGCGCACCTCTAACGTCCCCAGCTTGCCGAAGGTGGGAGTGTTGCGGTCCAAAGGCGCCACGCGCGTGCCGGGCAGACGGGGATGCACCCCGAGCCACGGCCCCACCGGCGGCGCCGACGAGTTGGCGCGCGGCACAAAGCGGCGCATCACGGGGCTCAGCGAACGCAGCTTTGCCATCGTGCGCCGGCGCCTGCGGTGGCGAAGGTCCAAGATCAACGGGCAGCCCTTCGCCCGCGGATCGACCCGATCTGTGCCATCGCCCTGTCGCACTCCCGCCAATTCACCACTGTTTTGTAGATATCGGTGCCGCGGGCGTCCTGCAATGTGTCGCGGCCTTTCGTGCGTCTGCCGGGCCGCGGTGCGCCCGCGCTGAGGCATCAAAACAAGAAAACATTGCGTGAACGCATTAGCGCTACTATAGATTGCATAACAGGAATGATGATTGCGAGGCACCGCCCCTGTGCTCAGCCGTGTGACGACAATCGCCTTTCGCGGGATCGATGCTGTACCCGTGGCGGTTGAGGTGCAGGTGGCTGCCGGCGCCCCGGCCTTTTCCATTGTGGGATTGGCGGACAAG
The DNA here is from genome assembly GCA_039178655.1 of Pseudomonadota bacterium. Lineage (GTDB taxonomy): Bacteria > Pseudomonadota > Alphaproteobacteria > Rhizobiales > Amorphaceae > Acuticoccus. The sequence continues at coordinate 4,664 of JBCDFB010000239.1, forward strand.
GCCGTGGCGGAAAGCCGCGAGCGTGTGCGCGCCGCCCTCACCGCGGTGGGCATGTCGCTGCCGCCCCGGCGCATCACCGTCAACCTACAGCCGGCGGACCTTCCCAAGGCGGGCAGCCATTACGACCTTCC